>NZ_JBSGCY010000143.1:0-15801 GCF_053602115.1 Nocardia sp. NPDC004582
CGCCGACGGCCTCGGCCGCGGCGTCGAACATGGCCTCCCAGGTGGCGGGCTCGTCGTCGACGATGTTGTACGCCTGGCCGGGAGTGCCGCGTTCGAGGGCGGCCACGGTCGCGGCGGCGGCGTCCTCGACGTGCACGAAGCCGGTGTGCCCGGTGGTCGCGCTGGGCAGCGGGAACAGTCGCCGCCGCAGAGCGCGGGCGAAGGCGGCGGACGCGCCGGGCCCGTAGAAGACGCCGTAGCGCAGGGCGATTCCGTCGATGCCGGGCGCGCGCCAGGCGTGGCATTCGGCCTCGTGCAGCGCTCCGATGAGGCCGTCGTTGACATCGCCGGGAATGCGGCCGAACGGGTCCTGCTCGGTCACCGGCCGCGGGCCGTGGTCGCGCATGCCGTAGCCGAAGATCGCCGACTGGGTCAGGTACCGGCGCGCCCCCGCGCGCTGGGCCAGTTCCACCAGGTGCTTGCCGCCGGTCTCGCGTAAGGCGTTGGTGCGCAGCAGGCCCGGCGAGTGATAGTGGGTGGACGGCGCGTGCCGGAAGGCGGTGAGCTGGTGGATGACCGCGTCGGCGGTGAGCCGGTCGGTGGCGCGCAACAGCTCCGAGCGGTCCATCACATTGGCGACCAGCGGTGTGGCCCCCAGCGTCCGCGCCACCTCCGCGCCGCGGCCGTCGCGAGTGATCGCGTACACCTGGTGGCCGCGGGCGCGCAGCGCCGTCACCAATGGCCGTCCGATCGCCCCTGTCGCTCCCGCCACCACGACTTTCATTGCGCTTCATC
The DNA here is from genome assembly GCF_053602115.1 of Nocardia sp. NPDC004582. Lineage (NCBI taxonomy): Bacteria > Bacillati > Actinomycetota > Actinomycetes > Mycobacteriales > Nocardiaceae > Nocardia > Nocardia sp. NPDC004582. The sequence goes on from NZ_JBSGCY010000143.1 coordinate 775, forward strand.
CCGTCTCGCCCTGCCGATGCCGGGGCCGAGCCTAGTGTTCGGCGCGCGATCGTGCGGCACCGTGGTCGGCCCGCGCCCGGCGCGTCGACCGGGCGTGTCAGCGGAGCCGCACGGGACCGGTTGTCAGGCCGCGCATTTCGCGTTCGCCGGGGCGGGCGGGGCGGTGTTGACACCCGCGCCGACATCGATGAGATAGTCGTGGTCGCCGCCGAGCGGCTCGGTGCCCTGCAGCAGTCGCATGACCGCGCAACCGGATTCGAAGAACACCGGATTGATGCCGTGCTCGCCGGGCACCACGCGCCCGTCGAGATCGCGGCCGCTGACGACGGTGTACATGGACACCCGCTTGCCCGCGAGCGTCAGGGCGGCGCGCATCTCCACCGAACTGGTGTAGGGCACCACGGTATCCGCGGTGCCGTGCACCAGCACCGCCCGCTTGACGTCGATGCGCCCGGGCATGAGCACCGGGGACCGGTCGATGTAGGCCTGCGGGCAGGTCAGCGGAATACAGCCGCCCGCATCGCGTTCGATCTCGGGCCGCAGTTGCTTGCCGGCCAGGTTGGCTTCCAGCCAGGCGGTGAGATCGCCGGCGTGGCCGAAGGTGTCGACCCAGTAGTCGTAGGTGCCGGGCGGGGCGTAGGCGGCGGCCAGGCCGCTGGTGACGCCGCCCTGACTCCAGCCCCACAGCACGGTCGGGCCGAGGCCGGGGTGTTCGCCGCGGTACCACTGGGTGGCGGCGAGGGTGTCGCGCCAGCCCGCCCACACGTTCCACTCCCCCGTACGCCAGGCGCTCGCGTCGGAACGCTGATCCATGGTGACCAGGGCCGCGCCCGTGTTCTTCACGATCGAGGCCAGGTAGTCGGGGAAGTCGCTCGCGCTGCCGTCGTGGCCGTGCACCGCGACGATGAGCGCCCGGGCCCCGCCCTCGGGTTCGTAGACGCGGCCGGTCGCGGTCTCGCCGTCGACGGTCAGGCTGATCGGCCGCATGGACACGCCGTCGTCGGCCGCGCCCGCGATCGCGGGTAGCCCGACCATCGCCGCCGCCACCACGCCCGCGACCGCACCGATTACCCGCAACCCTCGCCGATGAGCACGCACGTCCGGCATCGTCGCACGCGCGGACGGCCCGGCCGGGAACCCACGCCGGGCCGGTCGGCACGCCGGGCGCGATGTGGCGCGATGCGCCCGAATCAGGCTGCCGGCGGCTAGGATTCGACCATGCGTTCGATGGATGCCGCGGAGCGGCGGGCTCGACTCGGGGTGCGGCACCGGCTGGCGGCGGCGGAGCGCGGCGATGCCGTCGAGTCCATCGTGGAGTCGCTGGTCGTCCTGCACGCGACCGACCCGGCCACCGTGTACCTGTCCATCGCGGCGCGCTCGGCGGACCTGGAGACCGGTCACGTGGAGAAAGCGCTCTACGACGACCGGACCCTGCTGCGCATGCTGGCCATGCGGCGCACCATGTTCGTCGCGCCGATCGATCTGGTGCCGGTGCTGCAGGCCGCGGTCGCCGACGCGCTCGCCCACAAACAACGCAAGACCTACGGGCGCTACCTGGAACAGTCCGGGGCGGTGCCGGGCAATGTCACGACCTGGTGGAACCGGGTCGAGGCGAAGACGCACGACGCGTTGCTGGTCCGCGGCGCGGCCACCGGAGCGCAGTTGAGCAAGGAGGTGCCCGAGCTGCGGACCCAGGTGGACACCGCGCCGGGCAAGCCGTATTCCAAGCCCACCAATATCACCACCTGGGTGCTGGTCACCCTCGGCTGCGAGGGCCGGATCGTGCGCGGGCGACCCAATGGGAGCTGGTCCAGCAGCCAATACACCTGGGCGCCGATCGAATCCTGGCTGCCCGAGGGGATCGCGGCCATGCCGGTCGAGCGGGCCCGGGCCGAGCTGGTCCGGAAGTGGTTGCGCGCCTTCGGTCCAGCCCCGGTGAGCGATCTCAAATGGTGGACGGGCTGGACGCTGGGCGAGGTGCGCAAGGTATTGGCGCTGGTGGACACGGCCGAAGTGGATCTGGGCGGCGAGACCGGCCTGGTGCTGGCCGACGATCTGGAGCCCACGCCCGCGCCCGAACCGTGGGCGGCGTTGCTGCCCGCGCTGGATCCCACACCGATGGGCTGGCAATCGCGCGACTGGTATCTGGGACCGCATCAGCCGGCGCTGTTCGACCGCAACGGCAATATCGGGCCGTCGGTGTGGTGGGACGGCCGCATCGTCGGCGGCTGGGCGCAGCGACCGGACGGCGACATCGCCTGGCGGCTGCTCGAGGATGTCGGCGCCGACGCCGAACGCGCCATCGCCGCCGAGGCGGACCGGATGCGCGGCTGGTACGGCGAGGTCCGCCCGATCCCCCGCTTCCGCACACCGCTCGAGCGCGAACTGTCCGCCTGAGGCCGCGGCGGCCGTCCGCGGCGCGCCCGATGATCATGGGCGCGCCGAAGAAGGTTGCTGTGCGCGAGTATTCGGAGAATTTCTGCGGGCTCCGCGACGGCGGACTGTTACTGTCGACGGTGTTGTTCGCACGATCCGGGCCCGGCTGAACCCTTGGTTCGCTCCGCGACTGCACCATTGGTTCGCTCCGCGAACGCGGAGAAGCCCACAGGTTCGGCCATTTCTTCGGAGTGTGTCATGGCGTTCTCGAATCGGCTGGTCTCCCCGGCTGCCCCGCGCACCGATCCGGCCGCCGTCGCGCCCGCCGGATCCCCGGACACACGGTCCGCGTCCCCTGATACCCGGTCCACGGCCCCGGACACACGGTCCGCGCCGCATCTCACCGGGCTGCCGGGAGGGCGCGACGACCTGTGGGGCGACGCCTTCCGCGATGCCGCGCTGGGCATGTGCGCGGTGTTGTCCACGACCGGCGGCCGCATCGATCCGGCGGCGCGGATGCGGGTGGCGCAGCTGATCGGGGCGCACGAGGTGCTCGGCCGCCGGCCCGCCGAGGATCTGCGAAACCGGTTCGAGGACAACTGCGCCCGGCTCATCATGGATCCGGCGTTCGGCCACGCCTACGTGATGGCCCAGATCGCCAAGGCCACCGAGTACCCCGACCAAGCCGCCGCCGTGCTGCGCATCGGAGTGACGGTGGGGCGAACCGAGGGCGAACTCGGAGCACACGCGGCGACGGTGCTGCGCGAGGCATGCCAGGTGCTGCGTCTGGACCCTCGCGCCGTCGACTTGTAAAGCCCCCCTGGCTTTTGCTGGACATTGCCCGGAGCGGTCCCGCATTCTTGGGACGTTTGCTGCCCAGCGAGGGGATCCACTCTGCATGGCGATCCAAGGGTTTCTCAATATCCTGCTCGACACCGTCCACCCGAATCGGGGCTGGCGGTACTGCGCGTGGTGCGAAGGCACCGGGGCCGCAGGCTATTCCGAGGCGGGTTCGGCCATCCTGTGCACCGGTTGCGGTGGCATCGGCTGGCTCGTCGACCCGCCCGCACCGCGGACCTGAACCGGTCCGGGCAACGGTTGCCGCGCTACATGTCCAGTCCGAGGTCGAGCACCCGCACCGAGTGGGTGAGCGCGCCCACGGCCAGGTAGTCGACCCCGGTGCGCGCGTAGTCGGCGGCCATGTCCAGCGAAAGCCCGCCGGAGGACTCGAGTTTGGTGCGCGGCGACCGGGTGTTGCGGCGCTGCACCGCCGCCTGGGTGGCCCACAGCGGGAAGTTGTCCAGCAGCACCAGTTCCACGTCCTCGGCCAGCACGGCGTCGAGCTGTTCGAGGCTGTCCACCTCGACCTCGCACTCGATGTCCGGGTTCAGCTCGCGCACGGCGCGCAGCGCGGCGAGCACCGAGCCGGCGGCCACCACGTGGTTGTCCTTGATCAGCGCGGCGTCGCCGAGACCCATGCGGTGGTTCACGCCGCCGCCGACCCGCACCGCGTACTTCTGCAGCGCGCGCAGGCCCGGAAGGGTCTTGCGGCTGTCGCGAATCCGGCATTCGGTGCCCTCGACGGCGTCCACCCACTGGGCGGTCGCGGTGGCGATGCCGGACAGGTGGCAGACCAGGTTCAGCAGCGTGCGTTCCGCGGTGAGCAGGCCGCGCGTCGGCGCCACCACACTCAGCACGGTATCGCCCGGCCGCACCCGGGTCCCGTCCGGCACCCGACCGGTCACCTCGTAGTTGCCCGCGCCCAGCACCTCGTCGAGCACCAGCAGCCCGACATCGAGCCCGGCGACGGTCCCCGGCTGCCGGGAAGCCATGCCCGCCTTGGCCACCGCGTCCGCGGGAACCGTGGCCAGGGTGGTGATGTCGGGCCCGTACCGCAGATCCTCATCGAGGGCGGTGCGGATGAGCGCGACCACCTCGTCGCGGTCGAGTCCGGCGTCGAGAGCCATTACTGCACTCCTAGATCGATGAGTTGTCCTCCGCGCCGGGCCCTATCGCCCGGCGCGGCAGTGGTGTTCGCGGGAGCGACGCTCGCCGCCGTCAGGCGCGACGCTCCGCGGTGGTTCACGACGCGGCCGGGACGGCGACCTCGTCCCACGAGGGGGTCGGCGCGCCGTCGGTGACCAGCTTGGGCCGCCCGTCCGAGCCGAGCCGCACGGTGGTGCTGCGCCGCAACTCCTCCCGCGGCTCCGGATGGTCGGAACGGGTGTGGCAGCCGCGGCTCTCGGTGCGCGCCGCGGCCGCGACGAGCAGCGCCCGGGCGGTCAGGGTGAGCGCGGAATCCTCGAGTTCACGGATGACGGCGGCCGCCGCATCGGCGTGCTCGGCGAACTCGTCGCCCTCGGCGTCGGTCGCGGAGCGGTTCAGCGCCCATTCGACGGTGATCTCGGGGGCGTCGTTGTCGGTGACCAGGCCGACCAGGCGCAGGATGGCGGCGCGCAGGCCGTCGCCGTCGCGGACCACGGCGGCGTGCTCGGTCATCAGCTCCTGCAAGAGCTTCCGGTCCGCGCGCGGGAAACGCAGCGGTCCGACCTCGGTGATCGGTTTCGCCCTGCCCTCACGTTCCCCGGCCGCCGTGCCCGCGCGTTCGCCGATCACCAGGCCCTCCAGCAAGCTGTTGGAGGCCAGGCGATTCGCGCCGTGCAGACCCGTGCGGGCCACCTCGCCCGCGGCGTAGAGGCCCGGGACGGTGGTGCGGCCGGAGGGGTCGGTGAGGACGCCGCCGCACTGGTAGTGGGCGGCGGGGGCGACCGGGATCAGGTCGGTGGTGGGGTCGATGCCCGCGGCCAGGCAGGAGGCCGTGATGTTCGGGAAGCGCTGCGCGAAGCCGTCGATCGCGCGGGCGTCGAGGTAGACGTGGTCGGTTCCGAGCTCCTGCATGCGGGCCGCGATGGCGCGCGACACCACGTCGCGCGGGGCCAGGTCGCCGCGCGGGTGCACGCCCGCGGTCACCGAATCGCCTTCGGAGTCCACGAGAATCGCGCCCTCGCCGCGCACCGCCTCGCTGATCAGCGGACGGCGGCCCAGGCCGCCCGGCGTGAACAGCACGGTCGGATGGAACTGCAGGAACTCGAGATCCGACACCAGCGCCCCGGCCCGGAGCGCGAGGGCGATCCCGTCGGCGGTGGCGCCGGCCGGATTGGTGCTGCACGCGTAGAGCTGACCGAGGCCGCCGGTGGCGAGCAGCACGGCCGGGGCGTGCACGATGCCGAATCCCCGCTCCGACGCCGCGAGGACGCCGCGCACGCCGTCCGGTCCGGTCACGATGTCGAGGACGGCGGCTCCGAAGATCACCGGCAGTCCGGCCGCGTTCAGCGCGCGCTGCACCTCCGCGCCGGTGGCGTCACCGCCCGCGTGGATGATGCGGCGGGTGCTGTGCCCGCCCTCGCGGGTGCGTGACACCTCGCCGTCGCAGCCCAGGTCGAAGACCGCGCCCAGGTCGGTCAGCGCGTCGACGGCCTGCTGACCGCCCTCGACGATGGACCGCACCGCCTCGACGTCACACAGTCCGGCCCCGGCGACCACGGTGTCGTGCACATGGGATTCCACCGAATCCCCGTCCGGCGCGACCACCGCGATCCCGCCCTGCGCGTACTGGGTCGAGGTGTCGGTGGGTCCGCCCTTGCTCAGGGTCAGCACCCGCAACCCGTGCCGGGAGGCGGTGCGCGCGGCGGTCAGACCCGCCACGCCACCGCCCACCACGACCAGGTCGGCCTCGGCTTCCCAGGTGACCGAAATCGATGTATTCACCATTGCTCATCCCTCCCCTGACGGGGTGGGCGTGGCTACTCGCCGCCGCCCGGGTTGCCGATCTCGATCATGCGCTGCACCGAATTACGGGCCAGGGCAGCGGTTTCGGCGTCGACATGGACCTCGTCGCGGTTCTCCACCAGGCAGCGGAGCAGGGCGGCGGGGGTGATCATCTTCATGTACTGGCAGGACGCGCGGTCGTTGACCGGCTGGAAGTCGATGCCGGGGGCGGCCTTGCGCAGCTGGTGCAGCATGCCGACCTCGGTGGCGACCAGGACCTGGTTCGACTTCGCGGCCTTGGCGGCGTCGATCATGCCGCCGGTGGACAGGATGTGCACGCGGTCGGCCGGGAACTCGCCCGCGCCGGCCAGGTAGAGAGCCGACGTGGCGCAACCGCATTCGGGGTGCACGAACAGCTCGGCGTCGGGGTGGGTGCGCGCCTGCTCGTTGAGCTCGTCGCCGTTGATGCCGGCGTGCACGTGGCACTCACCCATCCAGATGTGCATGTTCTCGCGGCCGGTCACGCGCTTGACGTGCGCGCCCAGGAACTGGTCCGGCAGGAACAGCACCTCGCGGTCCGGGTCGATGGAGGCGACCACGTCGACGGCGTTGGAGGAGGTGCAGCAGATGTCGGTCAGGGCCTTCACCGCGGCGGTGGTGTTGACGTAGGAGACCACCAGCGCGTCCGGGTACTCGGCCTTCCAGGCGCGCAGTTCGTCGGCGGTGATGGAGTCGGCCAGCGAGCAGCCCGCCCGCTGGTCCGGGATGAGGACCGTCTTCTCGGGGCTGAGGATCTTCGCGGTCTCGGCCATGAAGTGCACACCGCAGAAGACGATGGTGTCCTCCGGCGCCTCCGCGGCGATCCGGGACAGGGCCAGGGAGTCGCCCACATGGTCGGCGATGTCCTGGATCTCCGGCAGCTGATAGTTGTGCGCCAGGATGGTGGCGTTGCGCTCGCGCGCCAGCCGCTTGATCTCCGCCGCCCATTCGGGGGTGGCGTCCACACCGGTGTAACCCGACGGCCCGTCGGCGATGCGCTCGGTCAGCGTGCCCACTGCTGCAGCCATGGCATGGCTCCTTCTCTCATGCGCCCGGCAACTTCGCCGATTCGCATCCACACGGTTTTCGACTTAGAATCGAAAACGTGGCCCATCGTAGCACCATCCACGAAACGCTCACCGCCGTGTTCCAGGTTCGTCGCTTCCCCGAAATCATCAGTGCAGGTGAGAGCGCTATGAACCGGCGCAGCGCGGTGTCGGATCGGTGCCCGCCCGGCCAGCGCACCGAATTGGCGGTCCTGCTGTGGGAGCGCGCCCTCGACCCCGCCAAGGACACCTGGTCACTACCCGGCGGCCGCCTGCGCGACGGCGAGGACCTCGACGCCTCGGCCGCGCGCCAGCTCGCCGAGAAGGTCGATGTGCGCGAGCTGACCCACCTGGAACAGGTGTGGGTGTTCAGCGATCCCGACCGCGTTCCCGGCGACCGCCGCATCGCCTCGGCGTATCTGGGCCTGGTGCCGCTGACCACCGAACCGGTGCTGCCGCCCGACACCCGCTGGCATCCGGTCTCGGACCTGCCGACCATGTCCTTCGACCACGGCACGGTCGTGCGCCACGCGCGAAACCGCCTGGCCGCCAAGCTCTCCTACACCAATATCGCCTTCGCGCTGGCGCCCGCCACCTTCACCATGTCCACGCTGCGCGAAATCTATTGCGCGGCACTGGGTTACGACGTGGACACCACCAACCTGCAACGCGTGCTGACCCGCCGCAAGGTGATCACGCCCACCGGCGAGACCGCCTCCCCCGGCCGCACCGGCGGTCGCCCGGCCGCGGTCTACCGCTTCACCGACTCCGAGATCCGGGTGACCGACGAGTTCGCGGCCTTCCGCCCGCCCGCCTGAGGCCCCATGTCACCTTCGGCTTCGTCACCGACTACAACCGACCCACCGACCCCCTACGCTGCACCCATGCGTGCCGCCGATGTCCTGGCCCTGCACCACGCCTGCTCTCGATCCGGGCTCACCGTCTGGATCGACGGCGGCTGGTGCGTCGACGCCCTCCTGGGCGAACAGACCCGCCCGCACGGCGACCTCGATATCGCCGTCCACCGCCGCGACGCCGAGCGAGTCCACGAAATCCTCACGGACCTGGGATATCTCGGCTCCCCCGGCCCGGACGACACCCCGTGGAACTACGTCATGACGAAAGGCCCGGACACCTCGGTCGACGTGCACGTCTTCGAACACGACGCCGGCGGCGCGGTCACCTACGGCATCGCCTACCCCGCCGAATCCCTCACCGGCACCGGCACTATCGACGGCGAACAGGTCGACTGCATCGCCGCCGAGTGGATGTTCACCTTCAAAACCGCCTACCCGCCGGCCCCCAAGGACCTCGACGACGTCCGTGCCCTGGCCGCGCGATTCGGCTTCCCACTGCCCGACACCCACCGATGAGCGCACCGGCGCTCGCCCCGAAAAGCAGGGGCCCGGAAAACGATATGAAACGCTAGCAATTCACAAATACTGTCGGCCATGCGATCAAGAAGAACAGGCCGTTCCGCGGCGGTGGGTGCCGCGTTACTGGCAGCCGCCCTGCAAACGACCGCGCCGGCGAGCACGGCGTCAACCATCACTCTCTCGATGAGTGGCCCCGACGTCCTCTCCTGCCAGGCCACCTCGCAGCCGTGCAACCTGCACGTCTATACCTACGACACCACCGACACGGTCACCATCAAGGTCAACGGGACCCAGATCTTCGCCGGCCTGCCCGGGGCAGCCAACACCCCGGCGGCCGGGCAACTCGACACCACCTGGACCCCGAACGCGGTCGGCCTCGAGACGATCACCGTCCAGCAGACGACGCAGACGACTTCGTTCGAAGTCCACATCATCGACAACAACGGGCCGGAAGCGTTCCTGAAGCGCTTCCTCTGCAACACCGGCAGCCGCGGCTACGGCTGCCCGATCGTGGGAGCCGGATAACATGAACCTGCGCAAAGCCGTACTCACGGCCGGATTGCTGACCGCGGCGATCCCGCTGTCGACCTGGACCGCCGACGCCGCACTGCCGGTGAACCAGATCTCCCTGTGGAACCTGAGCCCCGACGGGATGGGCTGCGTACTGACCACCGAGGAGTGTTCGGTAACCGTGATCGGCCTGACGGACGTCACCACCCCGGTGACCATCTCCGTCGGGAACACCGTGCTCGGCACGCCCCCGATACACACCTACACGATTTCCGACGGCGGCGTCATGTACACGCCCGGGGAAACCCAGTCACTGTCCTGGTTTCCGCTGCAGGCGGGCACCTACACGTTGACCGCCACGCAGGGCACCGCCAAGTTCACCAAGACCGTGACCATCCAGGACTACAACTCGCTGCCGGGTCTCGTGAAGCGGATCACCGGAATGTCCAGCGCCAGTTAGTGATCGGTGGAACGGTCGCGATGCTTGGCGGTTCGCCGGTAGCGGCGGCCGCTCGGAATCGGCTGGGACGCATTGGATCTGCGTAGCTCGTGGCGGTGACGCCACGCGGTGAGGTCCGGACGCTCGGCCGGTGCGGCGGCATCGGCCGGTGCGGGCTTACCCGGCGGCGCGGTCTTCATGGGGTCCCCCCAGGTGGTGCTGATCCGTGGACTCGAACACGGTAGGGGGTACGACACGCGAGGGGCCAGCGAATATTGCCGGGATGCGGTCAGCGGGGCGCGTCGGGCTCGGGGGCTTCGAACGGGACCACCGGGCCGCGAGGCGCATACGGTTGCGGCGCACCGGAATTGCCGGGATAGGGGCCGTAGAGGATGGCGGAGCCGTACTGGGGCGGGGCGACGACCGCCGGGTCGGGGCGGGCGCCGCCGAAGGGCAGGTATTCGCCGGTGCCCAGATCGTCGGAGGTGCTCAGCGCCGCCAGCAGCAGGATCACCACCGCCGCGGCCAGGGGCTGCGCGATGAGGGCGGCCCAACCCTCCACGGCGGGAGCGAATTCCACGATGGTGTGGACCGGCGGGTGGCTCGGGCGGACGTGGCGTTGCTCGGCCACCGCCTCACCGACCAGCTTGGTCAGGAACGCGCCGACGGCGGAACCGAGGATGATGCCGGTCAGCAGGACCGGGCCCCGCACCCGCCGCCAGCGCCAGGCCGCGACCGTGCCGAGCACGCCGAGCACGATGCCGATGAGCACGTAGATCGCGAGCGCGTCGAAACGGTGCAGGCTCTCACCGGTCAGCGCGGTGCCGCGGTCGGGTTCGACCACCAGCAGTTGTTCCGCGGGAGCCAGATACGCCCAGGCCACCCCGGCCAGGGCGCTCACCGCGGCGAGCGCGGTGAACACCACCGCCGCCGCGCGTACTTCCCGCATCAGTACGTCGACGCGTAGTCCGCCCGGCTCGGCGGTGAATGTGGCTGCCACTAGCGGTGTTCCAGGCTCGTGGAGTCGAGAACCCCGTGGCGGGAGCATTTGGCCCACCAGCCGTCGGGGCTGACCTGCACGATCATGCGGCGACCGCATTGTTCACAGAAGCGCGGCGGCTCCAGGCCCAGGGCCGCCGCGGGGGGTACCGGATCGTCCAGCCCCGGCACGACTCGCTTGCCCGTGAAAGGGTTGTAGCGCTCCTCGATGTCCACGACCACCTCGATGGATCCTTCGCGTATCGAACTCGGCGGGTAGATCAGGTCCAGGGGAATGACAACCCCCGCACCCCTACCGTACGAGACGGGTTCGGGGCATAGGCCCCGAACCCCCTTTTTCTCTCAGTGGATTTCGCTCAGAGTGTTTCGTTGAGCGCCTTGATCGGCATCTTGAGTTCGCCGAGCAGATCGATGTCGGACTCGGCCGGGCGACCCAGGGTGGTCAGGTAGTTGCCGACGATGACGGCGTTGATGCCGCCCAGGATGCCCTGCTTGGCGCCCAGGTCGCCGAGGGTGATCTCGCGACCGCCGGCGAAACGCAGGATGGTGCGCGGCATGGCCAGGCGGAAGGCGGCGACGGCGCGCAGCGCGTCGGCGGCCGGGAGCACCTCGAGGTCGCCGAAGGGGGTGCCCGGGCGCGGGTTGAGGAAGTTCAGCGGCACCTCGTCGGGCTCCAGCGAGGCCAGGTCGGCCGCGAATTCCGCACGCTGCTCCAGGGATTCGCCCATGCCGAGGATGCCGCCGCAGCAGACCTCCATGCCGGCCTCGCGCACCATGCGCAGGGTCTCCCAGCGCTCGTCGTAGGTGTGGGTGGTGACCACGTTCGGGAAGTGCGAGCGCGCGGTCTCCAGGTTGTGGTTGTAGCGGTGCACGCCCATGGCGGCGAGCTGGTCCACCTGCTCCTGGTTGAGCATGCCCAGCGAGCAGGCGACCTGGATGTCGACCTCGTTGCGGATGGCCTCCACGCCGGCGGCGACCTGCGCCATGAGGCGCTCGTCCGGGCCGCGCACGGCGGCCACGATGCAGAATTCGGTGGCGCCGGTCTTGGCGGTCTGCTTGGCGGCCTCGACGAGGGAGGGGATGTCGAGCCAGGCGGCGCGCACGGGCGACTGGAAAAGGCCGGACTGCGAACAGAAGTGGCAGTCCTCGGGGCAGCCGCCGGTCTTGAGCGAGATGATGCCCTCGACCTCGACCTCGGGGCCGCACCACTTCATGCGAACGTCGTGCGCCAGGCCGAGCAGCTCCTCGAGCCGCTCGTCGCCGAGCCGCAGGACGGCGAGGGTCTGCTCCTGGGTCAGGCCGACGCCGCGCTCGAGCACCTGCTCGCGAGCGATGGCGAGAATGTCATCGCCTGCGTTGGTACCGGCTTCGGTGGTGACGGCTACCTGGGTCATGTCCGCGGGAATCCCTTCGTCCGGCCGCGTGGCCGAGCAACTTGAACGGTGTTCAGGGTAGGCTAGCAGCCCGGAACGTGAGCCGGAACACGAGAGGGTCGGATTCTTCAGTGCAACTCCATCGCACGGATGTGGTCGACGGGGCCATCGCCATCCTCGACCAGTACGGACTGGCGGATCTCACCATGCGCCGCCTGGCCACCTCGCTGCACGTCCAGCCCGGGGCGCTGTACTGGCACTTCCCCAACAAGCAGGCGTTGCTCGGCGCGGTCGCCGACCGCATCCTCGCGCCCATGGAGGAGCCGGTCCGGGCCGACGAATGGTCCAAGCAGATGACCGAACTCGCGCACCGGCTGCGCGAGAGCCTGCTCGCCTACCGCGACGGCGCCGAACTGGTCTCGGCCACCTACGCGTCGCGACTCACCACCAGCAAGGGCCGGGAACGGCTGGCCAGCGCCGCGATTCGCGCGGGCATGACGCGCGAGGAGGCCGAACTGGCCGCCTACACGCTGCTGTACTACGTGCTCGGGCAGACGGTGGACGAGCAGTCGCGCATCCAGATGGATTCCGCGGGCGCGCTCACCGAGGAGAACTCGCCGCTCTACGACATGCCCGACGCCACCGCGCGATTCGACTTCGGATTGCAGCTGTTCGTGAGCGGTGTGCGGCATCTGCTCGGTTCGCGAATCCGCTGATCCGCGCGAAGGACCGCGAATCGAGTTCCGGCGCGGGCTGATCGGGGTCGGACCGCGGGATGGACCGACCAGTCGGAACCGACGAAGGTTCCGGACGGTAGGGTTCCCCTCGTCGATAGGCGGGTGCGGGAATCCGGTGAGAATCCGGAGCGGTCGCGCCACTGTGAGCACCGGAACCCGGTGCGAGTCAGACCTCCCCCGCCGCGCAACACTCTGGAGAGGCCGCGTCATGCCCGAGGAGCTACCGCGATGAGCCGCGCGCGGACCTCGCTCGCCCTGCCCGTCATGGGGGCGCTGCTGGTCGTGGCCATGATCGTCGCGACGGGATTCGGCGCGGAGAACATCCCGGTGCGCGGCGTGCTCGCGGTCCTGCGCGACCGGCTGACCGGCACCGCGCACACCGATCTGGGGCTCGACACCATCGTGTGGCAATTGCGGGTGCCGCGCACCGTTCTCGCCGCCATCGTCGGCGCGGGCCTGGCGGTCGCCGGGGCGGCCATGCAGACCCTGGTCCGCAATCCCCTCGCCGACCCCTACCTGCTGGGCGTCTCCTCCGGCGCGGGCGTCGGCGCGGCGGCGGTCATCACCTCCGGGGTGTTCGCCGGAGCCGGACTCTGGGCGCTCTCGGCGGGCGCGCTCGCCGGGGCCTTCGCCGCCGCGGCCGCGGTCTTTCTCATCGCCCTGGCCCAGGGCGGCCTCACGCCGCTGCGGCTCGTGCTCACCGGCACGGTGCTGGGCTCGGCCTTCGCCGCCTTCAGCAGCTATCTGATCTTCCGCAGCAGCGACCCGTCCGCCGCCCAGTCGGTGCTGTTCTGGCTGCTGGGCAGCCTCTCCGGCGCGGACTGGACCCGAATCCTGTTGCCCGGCTGCGTGGTCGCGGCCTGCCTCACGGCGTTGCTGCTCGCCGCCAACTGGCTCGACGCGTTGAACCTCGGCCCGGATACGGCCGCCTCCATCGGAGTCCCGGTGCGCGAGTTGCGCATCGCGCTGTTCGTCCTGCTGGCGGTCCTGGTCGGCGTGCTCGTCGCCGTCTCCGGCGGCATCGGCTTCGTCGGCCTGGTGGTCCCCCACGCCGCCCGCCTGCTGGTCGGCCCCCGCCACCGCGCCCTGCTCCCCGCGAGCGCCCTGTGCGGAGCCACCTTCCTGGTCATCGCCGACGCCGCCACCCGAGTCCTGGTCCGCCCCACCGAAATCCCGGTCGGCGTCCTCACCGGTCTGATCGGCGCCCCCGCCTTCCTGCTCCTGATGGGGCGCCGCAGCTACCGATTCGGTGCGGCATGAGGCCCGGCCACCCGCACGACGCCGCTCCGGCGACCTCCGAGGCCATCGCCGCAGCGGACCACCGCGACGCGCTCACGACGAGCGAGCCGCGCAGCCGCGACCTCCCGGCCCCGAATGGCCCGGCGCCACGACCGCGCCGGCGTGGGTGGCGAAACAGCGCGATGCGGCGACACCACCCGGCCGCGGAAAGCCCCGGCGCGCTCCAGGTGGCAGCGCTGGCCTGCGGGGCGGGACGCCGCACGGTTGTCACGGACGTCGACTTCACGGTGTCACCGGGCGAAACGGTGGGAATCGTCGGACCGAACGGTGCGGGAAAGACCACGCTGTTGCGAACGCTGGCGGGTTTGATCACACCCGTCGCGGGCGAGGTCACGGTGGATGGCCGTCCGGTGCACCAGGTTTCGGCGCGGGAGCGGGCGCGGCTGGTGGGTCTGGTCGGGCAGGACGAAGCGCCGCCGGCCGATCTGCTGGTGGGTGAGCTGGTGGCGTTGGGGCGCACGCCGTATCTGCCGCCGTGGGGTGCGGGCGGGCCGGATGAGCGCGCCGCGGTGGAACACGCGTTGCGCCAGGTGGATCTGGCCGGGTTCGCGGGGCGGGCGGTGGGGCGGCTGTCGGGCGGGGAACGGCAGCGGGTGCTGCTCGCGCGAGCGCTGGCGCAGGACACGCCGGTGCTGCTGCTGGACGAGCCGACCAATCATCTCGACATCACCCATCAGCTCGAATTGCTGGCGCTGACGCGGGAATTGGCGCGGACCGTGGTGATGAGCCTGCACGATCTCACCCTCGCGGACCGGTTCTGCGATCGGGTGCTGGTGCTGGACGCGGGCCGGGCGCGCCCCCTGGAACCTCCCGGCGTGGCGCTGCGACCCGAAGTACTCGACGAGGTGTTCGGCGTGCTGGCGCGCCGGGTGCCCGATCCGGACTCGGGCGGCACACATCTCGTGATCACCGGACGAAAGGCGAACTCGTGAACAAGATCCCGGCACGCACCATCCGGGCCGAGGCGGCGCCGGGGCCGCCCGGGGGAAGAGGAGTGGGTATGCCCAGCTATGAAATCGACGGAGTCATACCGGTTGTCGCCGCCGACGCGTTCGTCCACCCGTC
>NZ_JBSGCY010000144.1:0-15611 GCF_053602115.1 Nocardia sp. NPDC004582
GCGGCCTCGTGCTCGGCGTCGGCGGCCGGTTCCGGCGCGTCCGCGACCGCCTTGCGGGCCCGGGTGGCGAGCTGGCGCGCGGCGTCCACGGAAACCTCGAGGATGTCCGCGATCTCGGTGAACGGCACCGAGAAGCCGTCGTGCAGAACGAAAGCCACCCGCTGCGGCGGCGTCAACGCGTCCAGCACCACCAGGGCCGCGAACCGGAACTCCTGTTTGCGCACCACCGCGGCCAGCGGGTCGGGGGTGCTGGACGGCGTCACCGCGGTGACCACCGGTTCCGGGAGCCATTGCCCCACATAGGTTTCGCGCCGCACCGCCGCGCTGCGCAGCCGGTCCAGGCACAGCCGGCTGACCACGGTGGTGAGCCAGGCGCGCAGGTCGTGGATCTCGGACTGGCGGGCCGCGGCGAGCCGTAACCAGCTCTCCTGCACCGCGTCCTCGGCGTCGCTCACGCTCCCGGTGAGCCGGTAGGCCACCGAGACCAGATGCGGCCGATGCGTTTCGAACAAGTCGGCGAGGAGAGCGGCAACCATCGCACCGATCCTACGGACGCGCACCGACAGCGGCGCGGCCGGTCACCGCGGACACCGACGGCCCGATGATCGACAGCTGCCGCGCCGGTCGCCACGGCCTGTGCCGTACGGCCCGAATTACCGGCCGCCCGTGCCCGATTCCATGGCAGCATGGCCTGGTGGACGCGGAATTCCTCTCCGACGGCATGGTCTGGCTGTCGCCGCCCGCCGTCTCCGACATCGACGACATCACCGCCCTGTGCCAGGAACCCTCCATCGGCGCGTGGACCACCATGCCGGTCCCCTACCATCGCGCCGACGCCGAGAAGTTCATCTACGACATCGTCGGCCCCGGCTGGGCCGCCCGCAGCCCCACCTGGGCGGTGCGCGGGGCGGCTCGGGGCCCGCTGATCGGCATGATCGGGCTCAGCCCGCTCTACCCGCGCCGCGACGACGAGACCGCCGAGATCGGTTTCTGGCTCACCCCCACCGCGCGCGGCGCGGGCGTGATGACCCGGGCGGCCCGGCTGGTCGCCGCGGCCGGCCTCGATCCCGCGGGGCTGGCCTTCGAGCGCCTGGAGTGGCGGGCCTTCACCGGCAACCACCCCTCCGCCGCGGTGGCCCGCCGCACGGGCTTCCACTACGAGGGCCTGATCCGCGGCGGCGGCGTGCAGCGCGGCGTGCGCCGCGACATCTGGGTCGCGGGCCGCCTGCGCACGGATCCGGAGACGCCGAGCCGGCAGTGGCCCGAGGGCATCTGATCGGGTCCCGACCGGAGAAAGCGTTCGGCGCACACCCGCCGGACTGGGTGTGCGCCGAACTCAGTGTGCACGCCGGACTCGTTCAGCGCGAGGCGAACTCGCCGCGCCCGGGTGCGGGTCTACGGGACCGAGGACCTACGCGCGGGCCGCGCGGCGCTGGGCGACCGCGTCGGCGAGGCGCTCCAGCTGGGCGACCGTGGTGTCCCAGTCGATGCAGGCGTCGGTGATGGACTGGCCGTAGGTGAGGTCCTCCGGCTTGCCGAGGGTGAGGTCCTGGCGACCGGCGACGATGAAGGACTCCATCATCAGGCCGACCACGGTGTCCTCGCCGCCCGCGATGCGCTCGGCCAGATCGGTGACCACGTCCACCTGCTTGTTGTGGTCCTTGTTGGAGTTGCCGTGCGAGGCGTCCACCACCAGGCGCTGGGGCAGCGACGACTTCTCCAGGCGCAGCAGGGCTTCCGCGCAGGAGGCGGCGTCGAAGTTGGGGCCGTTGGAGCCGCCGCGCAGGATGACGTGGCAGTCCGGGTTGCCGGCGGTGCGGATGAGCGCGGAGCGCCCGTCCAGGTCGGTGCCGGGGAATACGTGCGAGGCGGCCGCGGCGCGCACGCCGTCCACCGCGACCTGCACGTCGCCGTCGGTGCCGTTCTTGATGCCGACCGGCATGGACAGCGCCGAGGACAGCTGCCGGTGCACCTGGCTGGCGGCGGTGCGGGCGCCGATCGCGCCGTAGGCGACCAGGTCGGCGATGTACTGCGGGGTGATCGGGTCGAGGAACTCGCACGCCACCGGCAGTCCGAGCGCGGTGATGTCGACCAGCAGGCGGCGGCCCAGGTCCAGGCCGGTGTTGATGTCGAAGCTGCCGTCCAGGTGCGGGTCGTTGATCAGGCCTTTCCAGCCCAGCGTGGTGCGCGGCTTCTCGAAGTAGACGCGCATCACCACGTGCAGGCGGTCGTCCAGCTCGGCGGCCTTGGCGGCCAGCCGGCGGGCGTAGTCCATGGCGGCTTCGGGATCGTGCACCGAACACGGGCCGACGATCACCATGAGGCGGTCGTCGGTGCCGTCGAGCACGTCGACGGTGGCTTTGCGGCCCGCGCGCACGGTGTCGGCGAGGGTGTCGTCGATCGGGTGGGCGGCACGGACCTCGCGCGGCGAGCTCAGCGGACTGACGCTCAGCGTGCGCTGGTCATCGAGATCGGCGTGCCGGTCGAGATCGGCGGTGGTGGTCATGGGTGGTTGTCCTTGTCCCAGGCCGACCCACGGAGAATTGCGAAACCCCTTGGAGCCGGTCTGATGTCGTCCGGCTCGGGGTGGAGGATGTCAGCGCGAGGTCACGCCGCACGACCCACCCGGGGCCGGCTGGCTAAACCAGAAATACTGACGCTGCATGCCAGGCACTGTACCAGAGATCCGTTTTCGTGCGTGTGGCGTACGACACGCCACTGGGACGGGCGTCCCATCTGATGGGATGCCCGTGCTCGATGAAGGATGTGGCCGCTCAGTGCAGGATGTAATGCAGGATCACGTCGTGCACGTGCCGCGTCTTGTCGTCGCCGCGGAACTCCACCTCGTAGGTGTGGTGCCCGGTGCTGATCGCGATGTGGCCGGAGGAGAAGAACTGGCCCGCGAACGACTTGTTGGTCAGGATGCTCACGCTCGAGATCCGCCCGTAGGGGATGGACGTGATCGCGATCTTCTTCCCGACGAACGAGTTGTCCTGGATGATGACCCGCCGGTCGGTGAGCCCCAGGAATCCGGTGCCCACACCGATGGCGTCGTACACGGCGAGGATCTGCTCGCCCTGCATCAGCCCCTGCTGGATCTTGTCGAGTTGATCCCGTCGATCGAATGGAATGCTCACCAACCCCCGCCTTTCGGCTCAGCGATGCTCCCGGATTTCGGTTCAGCGACGCACGAACGGGTAGCTGACCTTGGTCAGCTGCTCGGACAGCTCCCACAGCCGCCGCGCGGTCACCTCGTCCTTGGAGGCGGCGCTGGACGGGCTGGGCCCCGGATAGCCGCGCATGCCGCGCAGCCCGGTGGGGCCGTAGAAGCCGCCCGGCTCCACCTCGGCGGTGGCGGCGAACAGCGTTGGCAGCGCGCCCATTTCGGCGCTCTGGGCGAACAGCTTGTTGCCGATCGACATCAGCGCGTCGTAGATCGACTCGGTGTGCCCCTGCAGGTCGGTGGCGGCGTAACCGGGGTGCGCGGCCACCGACACCTTGCTCGAGCCCGCGGCCGTCAGGCGGCGCTGCAGTTCCCGCGCGAACATCAGATTGGCCAGCTTGGACTGTCCGTAGGCGGCCCAGCGCTGATAGGAGCGCCGCTCCCAGTCCAGGTCCTCGAGGTCGATGCGGCCGATGGCGTGCATCCCGCTGGAGAGCGTGACCACCCGGTCGCGGATCTTGTCCAGCAGCAGCCCGGTCAGCGCGAAATGGCCGAGATGGTTTGTGCCGATCTGCATTTCGAAGCCCTCGGCGGTGCGCTTGAGCGGCACCGCCATCACGCCCGCGTTGTTGATCAGCACGTCCGCGCCCTCGATCGAGTCGGCGAACTCGTGCACCGAGGCCAGGTCGGCCAGGTCCAGGCGACGCACCTGGGCGTTCGGGCCGATCCGATCGGCCACCGC
Source organism: Nocardia sp. NPDC004582 (assembly GCF_053602115.1). Classification (NCBI taxonomy): domain Bacteria; kingdom Bacillati; phylum Actinomycetota; class Actinomycetes; order Mycobacteriales; family Nocardiaceae; genus Nocardia; species Nocardia sp. NPDC004582. Next base: position 3,906 of record NZ_JBSGCY010000144.1, read on the forward strand.
CCGCGCCTTCACCTCATTGCGGCACGCCATGATCACCTTCGCGCCCGCGCCGGCGAGCGCTCGCGCGGTCGCCGCGCCCAGCCCGCTGTTGGCCCCGGTGACGATGATGGTCCGGCCCGCTTGATCGGGGATGTCGGAGATGTCCCAGCCGCTCACGGGATCGAGTCTAGGGGCGCGGAGGCGCGCCCGTCCGATCTCGGCGTGAACCGTTCCCGGACGCGGGATTTGCCAGCCGCTCCGCGGGTCGGCCGAGCGCGGCGTGTCCATGTCCTGTTCATCCGGTTCGACCTGCGCGAGCGGTAGCGTCCGCGAGCATGGACACGCTCATACTCGCGGGTTTGCTGGGCATTCTGGTCCTGATCTGGAAACCGGGCTCCCGCCGGTCCGTGCTGACGGCCTGGTGGGTCGTGGCGCTGGTCTGCGCCGGACTCCTGAAGTACCACATCACGAGCGGCCTGGGACTGGGGCTGACGTGGTGACCGACACGAGCGCCGAACCCACCGAGACCGCCGCGAGCGGCGGCGTCGCCGGGCAGATCCAGTACTGGCTGGCCGTCATCTTCATCGTGGGATGGACCGGCGTCGTCTGCGGCGGACTCGGCGTCCAGTTCGGCACCTGGGACTACCCGTGCCCGCTGTGCATGCTGCAGCGGTACTTCATGATCCTGGCCGCGCTCGGCGGGGCCTACATCGTGCGCAAGGGCATGACCGGGCGGCTGACCCGGCGCGACTACATGACCGGGTGGGGCCTGGCCATCGTGGCCTGCTTCGGCGGCGGGTTCACCGCGTGGCGGCAGACCATGCTGCACATCCTGCCCGGCGACCAGGGGTACGGCGGCGCGGTGCTGGGCCTGCACCTGTACGTGTGGGCGCTGGTGCTGTTCGTGGCCGCGATCACGACAATCGGTGTGGTGCTGTCGTTCTCGTACGAGACGGCCGCGGAGACGCTGCCGGTCACGCCGCATCGGGCGATCGGCACGGCCGCCCTCGCGTTCCTCGGGCTGGTCATCGTCATCAATATCGTGGCGACGTTCTTCCTGGAGGGCTTCCACCCGGTGCTGCCGGACGATCCGTCCTGCTACAAGCTGCCGCACGACCTCGGCATCCTGAAAGACGGCTGCACGCTGCCGCCCGCGCACTGAGAGACCCACGGCCGCTTTCAGGACAGCGCGAGCACCTCGTCGTCGGACATGGCGGCCACCTCCAGGTAGAGGCGGGCCACGCCGTCGAGCCGGCCGGTGGCGCCGGCCCGGCGTTCGCGCTCCAGCAGCCGGGCGGTCAGGCCCTCGACCGTTCGGGCCGCGAAGAAGTCCGCGACCACCGTGTCCGGGGAGTCCAGCCAGTCCCGCACCCGGGCGATGACCGCGGTGGCCAGCACCGAATCGCCGCCCAGGGCGAAGAAGTCGTCGGTCACGCCGACTGCCTCGCGGCCCAGGACAGTCGCGATGATGTCGGCCACCGCGCGCTCGACATCGGTTCGGGGCGCGACGGATTCGCCCGCCCGCTCCCCCGCGGCCAGCAGCCCGGCGATGGCCTTGCGATCCGGTTTGCCGTTCGAGGTGAACGGCAGCTCGGCGAGCGTCTCCACCCGATCCGGAATCATGTAGGCGGGCAACAGCTTCGCGGCCGCCGCCAGCAGCACCGGGACGTCCGGGGTGACGCCGTCGTCGGCCACCAGGACGGCGGCCAGCTTCGGCGCGGCCGCGCCCACCACCGCGGCGATGGCGTGCCGCACGCCCGGCAGACCCCGCAGCGCGCTCTCCACCTCGCCGAGTTCCACCCGGTAGCCGCGGATCTTGACCTGATGGTCGGCGCGGCCCAGGAACTCCAGGCAGCCGTCGGGCAGGTAGCGGGCCAGATCGCCGGTGCGGTACCAGTTCAGGCCGTCGTGGCTGACGAAACGGTCGGCGGTGCGCTCCGGATCCCCGCGGTAACCGGCGGCCACGCCCGCGCCGCCGATCCACAGTTCACCCGTCACCCAGTCCGGGCAGTCCTGACCGGACGGGCCGACCACCCGGCAGCGCACATTGCGCAGCGGGGTGCCGTACGGGACGGCCGACCACTCCGGCGGCACCTCGGCGTTCACGACCTCACGGATCGTGGAGTGGATGGCCGTCTCGGTGGCCCCGCCCAGCCCGGCGAACCGGCAGCCCGGAGCCACCGCGGCCAGGCGGCCCGGCAGCGCCACATCGACCCAGTCGCCACCCAGGATCACCATGCGCAAACTATCCACAGGTTTCCCGGCCGCGGCCTCCAGCGTCATATCCAGCAGGCTCGGGACGCAGTTCAGCACCGACACCCGGTGGCGGCGGATCAGTTCCACCCAGCGGCCCGGCTCCGCGCGCTGTCCCTCATCCAGCGCGATCACCGTGCCGCCGGCGCTCAGCAGGCCGAAGATGTCGTAGACCGACAGGTCGAACTCGAGCGCCGACAGGGCCAGCGCCCGATCGTCCGCACCGATCCCGAAGCGTTCGTTCAGCTCGTCGATGGTGTTCATGGCGGCCCGGTGCGGCACCTCCACGCCCTTCGGCCGACCGGTGGAGCCGGAGGTGAACAGCACATAGGCGATGGCCTCCGGATCCGGGATCACGGCCCGCGCCAACGGCTCCGGATACTCCCGCGCCGCGCGCAACGCCACGGTCGGCAGCCCGGGCACCTCGCCGCCGGCGGTCACCGCCGCGACGACCGCGCCGGTGCGCAGGATCTCGGCGCGCCGCCGGTCCGGCTGGTCGAAACCGATCGGCACGTAGACGGCTCCGGCGGCCAGCACGCCGACGGTAGCCAGGATCTGATCCGGGCCCTTCGGCAACTGCACGGCGACCGCGTCGCCCGGCCGGACGCCCACCGCCCGCAGCGCGCCCGCCACCGCCAGGGCCTGCTCGGCCAGCTCCCGGTAGCTGAGAACGCTTGTGCCGAAGCCGGATTCGGACGTCAGCGGGACGTGCCCGGCTCCCACGGCGGGGACGGAGGTGTCGGCTTCCCAGACGACGGCGGGCGCGTCGGGGGTCGTGGCGGCGAACTCGAACAGGCCGGTGTGCAACGCGCGGCCGGTCACCGGACCGTCGGTGGCATTCACTCGGGCGCGAACTACCGCCTGCTCCACGGGAATTCGCACCGCGGCCTCGGCGTCCCAGCCCGCGCCACCGAAATCGGCGGGGTGCGCGGTGGGCGCCGCGGATACCTCGGTCGCGGCCGCGCCGTCCCGGACAGCGGCCGCGTTCAGGCCGGCCGCGTCCAGGCCGGGCATGCCCGGGCGGGGCACGTCCAGGCCGGGCGCGTCGCTGCCCGCGAGGCGCAGGACGGCGTCGATGTAGCGGGTGAACATCGTCTCGACCATGGCCGGGGGAAAGGCGTCGGAACGCACGTCCCAGTTCAGCAGCAGACCGCCGCGAACCTCGGTGACCTGCGCGTCGAGCAGCACCTGCGGGCCCTGCGAGATGATCCAGACCGGATCGCCGAAGGTGGCGGTGACCTGGTCGGCGAACAGCTCGCCCAGATTGATGGCGCTGGTGTAGACGATCGGGGCCAGCACCGGTTCGGCACGCAGGCGACCCAGATCGCGCAGCACCTCCAGGCCGGTGTAGCCGGAATGCGCTCCGGCGGCGTGCAATTCGCGCTGCAGCGCACGGGCGCGCTCGGTGACGGTCGCCGGCTCGGTGACATCCACCGCCAGCAACACCGACGAGGTGAAGTCGCCCACCACCCCATCCACCCGCGGGTGCACCGGCTCCCGGTGGAACAGCGGCAGATTCAGCAGGAACCGCCGCTGCGCCGACCACCCGCCGATGGTCTCCGCGAACACCGACGCCAACGCCATCGCCGGAGTGATCCCCCGCGCGTGCGCCGCGGCGAACATCCGCCCCTTGGCCTCCGGCGACAACCACCGATGCAGGCGCACGGTTTTGGCCGCCCGCTCCGCCGCTGCGCCCGGGCGCGTCACGATTTCGGCGGCGCGCGGCAGCTCCGGGGCACCGGGCAGGTCCGCGAGGCGCTCCTGCCACCACGCCTGGTCGACGGCGTGTTCCGGTGCGGGACCGGCGTGTTCGGCCAGGTATTCGCGGAAGGTGTAGTCCTGCGGGGGCAGCTGCTCACCGTGGTACAGGCGCGCCAGGTCCGAGATCAGGATCCGGTAGCTCATGGCGTCGGCCGCGAGCATGTCCACGTCCAGGTGCAGGCGGGTGCGACCCTCCGGCAGCAGGGTCAGCGCGATATCGACGACCTGACCGTCCTCGACGGCCATCAGCTGATGGGTCCGCTTGTCCCGCAGCTCCTCCAGCGTCCGCTCCGCCGCCTCGGGCGTGGCCTCGCGCAGGTCGGCGACGCTCCACACGTCCCGGCCGGGGCGTTCCAGGGTCTGCTGGGTGCCGTCGGGCAGGAACCGGGTGCGCAGCATCGGATGCCGCCGCACCAGCGCCTCGACCGCGGCCTCGAGCCGGGCGGGATCCACACCGGCCCCGTCGAATTCGACGTAGAGGTGGGCGGCGACGGCCCCCAGTTGCTGGCTGTCGGACCGTCCGATCCAGTACGCGTGCTGCATGGGCGCGAGCGCGAACGGACTGCCGTCATCACGCGAGTCGTCCTCGGGTACGGCCGATTCGGTCCCGGACGTGGCCGACTCGGTGTGCGGCTCGGTCAATTCCCTTCGCGGTGCGGCCGATTCGTTCACCCGCGTGCCCGACTCGTCCTCCGCGCCGCCGAGCAGCTGGTGCCAGGCGGCGATGGTGGGTTCGGCGGCGAGTTGGGCGAAGTTGACGGACAGGCCGCGTTTGCGCCAGGCGCCCGCGAGTTTCATGGTGCGGATGGAGTCGAGGCCGAGCTGGATGAGGTCGTCGTGGTCGGCGATGTCGGCCGGGTCGAGGCCGAGGTGGCCGGCGATGGCGGCGCGGATCTCGTCCCGGGCGATGTGCGCCGACAGCCCCTGAGGTGACTCCATTCCGCTGGTACTCCTTGTTCGACGGGATCGATGGGCAGAAGCGTAACCCATTGAGATAGGGTTGCCTAACCTATGCAAGGACACCCTTACCAGCAAGAGGTCAGAGCCGTGACAACGACCGCGCCCGCCGCCCCGGGCCACCGCGACGGATTCGTCGCCTTCCCCGCCGACCTCGCCGAGCGATACCGGCGCGAGGGCTACTGGGCGGGCCGCCCGCTCGGGGAACTCCTGCGTGACGCCGCCCGGCAGTGGCCCGAGCGGCCCGCCCTGCTGAGCGACGAGCCCGGCCGCGCCCCGGCCGATTACGCCGACCTCGACCGCGCGGCGGACCGGATGGCACACGGGTTCCTGCGGCTCGGCATCCAGCCCGGCGACCGCGTGGTGGTCCAGCTGCCCAATACCCCCGCGTTCCCGCCGCTGCTGTTCGGCCTGCTGCGCGCCGGGATCATCCCGGTGCTCACCCTGCCCGCGCACCGCCGCGCCGAAATCGAGCATCTGGCCCGGCTTTCCGGAGCCGTCGCCTACATCGCGGCCGACCGGCTCGGTGACTTCGACTACCGCGCCCTGGCCGCCGAGGTCGCCGCGCAGGTCCCGGCCCTGCGGCACATCCTGATCCTCGGCGATCCGGGCGCGTTCACCGATCTGAACTCCGTTCCCGCCGACGGTGATTCACTGCCCGCGGTCGACGCCACCGATATCGCGCTGATGCTGGTCTCCGGCGGCACCACCGGCCTGCCCAAGCTGATCGCCCGCACCCACGACGACTACTTCTACAACGCCACCGCCAGCGCCGCGGTCTGCGAACTCGGCCCCGACGACGTGTACCTCGCGACGCTGCCCGTCGCCCACAACTTCCCGCTCGCCTGCCCCGGCGTGCTCGGCACCGTGGCCACCGGCGGGGCCATGGCCTTCGTCACCGACCCGAGCCCGGAGAGCGCCTTCGCCGCCATCGAACGCCACCGGGTGACCGTCACCGCCGTGGTGCCGCCGCTGGTCCAATTGTGGTGCGCGGCAGTGGAATGGGAGGACGCCGACCTGTCCTCGCTGCGGCTGCTGCAGGTCGGTGGCGCGAAGCTGGCCGAGGTGAACGCCCGCGAGGTCGCTCCCGCCCTGGACTGTCGCCTGCAGCAGGTGTTCGGCATGGCCGAGGGCCTGCTCAACTACACCCGCGCCGAGGATTCCGACGATCTGGTGTGCACCACCCAGGGCCGCCCGCTCGCCCCCGCCGACGAGGTGCGGGTGGTGGACGAGCACGGCCACGACGTCGCCGACGGCGAGGAGGGCGAACTGCTCACCCGCGGCCCCTACACGCTGCGCGGCTACTACCGCGCCCCCGAGCACAACGCGCGCGCCTTCACCCCCGACGGCTTCTACCGCAGCGGCGACCTGGTGCGGCGCCTGCCCAGCGGCCACCTGATCGTGTCCGGCCGCATCAAGGACGTGATCAACCGCGGCGGCGAGAACATCTCCTGCGACGAGCTCGAGGAGCACCTGCTCGCCTATCCGGGCGTCCGGCACGCGGCCGCCGTGGGCCTGCCCGACGCGGCCCTGGGCGAGAAGGTCGGCGTGTTCCTGGTGACCGAGGGCGAGCTGCCGGCCCTGTCGGCGGTCAAGGCCTTCCTCACCGAGCGCGGCCTGGCCACCTACAAACTCCCGGATGTGTTGCGGCAGGCCGATTCCCTGCCCGTGACAGCGGTCGGAAAGATCGACAAGAAGGCCCTCGCCGCGCGCTGAGAGCCGTTCCGTCATAGAGTTCATCTATGGGTGGGTGGAACGAATCGGATATTCCTGACCAGAGTGGCCGGATCGTCATCGTCACCGGGGCGACCAGCGGCCTGGGCGAGGCCACCGCGCGCGCCCTGGCCGCCGCCGGGGCGCGGGTGATCATGGCCTGCCGCAACGAGATCAAGGCGCGGGCGGTGGCCGCCACCATGACCGGGGACGTGCACATCCGCGCCCTCGATCTGGCCGACCTGGCCTCCGTGCGCGCCTTCGCCGGCACCGTCGACCGCGCCGACGTGCTGATCAACAACGCGGGCGTGATGGCGGTGCCCAAGCGGGCCACCGCCGACGGCTTCGAATTGCAGATCGGCACCAACTATCTCGGCCACTTCGCGCTGACCGGTCTGCTGCTGGACCGGATTTCCGAGCGCGTGGTCAACACCTCCAGCCTCACCCACCTGATCGGGCGCATCGACCTGGAGGACCTGAACTGGGAGCGGCGCGCCTACTCCCGCTTCGGCGCGTACGCGCAGTCCAAACTCGCCACGCTGCTGTTCACCTACGAACTCCAGCGGCGGCTCACGGTCACCGGGTCGGCGAAACTGGCGGTCGCCGCGCACCCCGGCTACGCGGCCACCGAGATCAGCTCCGAGACCCAGAACGTGCTCGAACAGCTGGTCGGCCTCGGCAACCGGCTGATCGCGCAGAGCGCCGAGATGGGCGCGCTGCCAACCCTGTACGCGGCCACCGCCGATGTCGAACCCGGCGCGTACTACGGGCCGGACCGGTTCAACTGGCGCGGCCACCCGACGCGGGTCAGCTCCAACGCCGCCTCCCACGACGAGAAGACCGCCCGGCAGCTCTGGGAGCTGTCCGAGCGGTTGACCGAGGTCGAATTCCCGGTCTGAGCCTCAGCCGCCGGGTTCGAGGATCAGGCCCGCACCACGTAGGGCGCGACGCTGCCCAGCTTCTCGCAGGTCTCCTCGAACTCCCGCTCCGGCCGCGACTGCCCGACCACGCCCGCGCCCGCGCGCAGCCACGCGCCCGCCCCGGACTGGTAGACCGCGCGCAGCACCAGCGTCGCCTCCAGCGCGCCGTCGGGGGAAACCGTCACCACCGCACCGGAATACAGGCCGCGCGGATCGTGGTCGAGGCGGAATACCGCGTCCACGCCCTCGGCCTTGGGGATGCCGGAGGCGGTGACCGACGGGAACAGCATCTCCAGCGCGTCCCAGGGGCTGCGGTCGGCGGCCAGCCGCCCGCGCACCGTGGAGGCCAGGTGCTGGACGCTGCCGCGCTCGCGGACCGCCATGAAGTCGGAGACCGCGGTGGTGTCGGGCTCGGCGACCGCGGCGATCTCGGCGAAGGAGGTCTGCACCGAAATGGCGTGCTCGACAATCTCCTTCGGGTCGCGCACCAGGTCGGCGCGGGCGGCCAGGTCGATGTCGTCGCCGCGGCCGAAGGCGCGGGTGCCGGCCAGCGGCTCGGTCGTGACCACCCGGTCGCGGTCCACGGCCGCCACCAGTTCCGGGCTGAAGCCCGCCGCCTCCAGGCCGCCCAGGCGCAGCAGGAACGAGCGCGCCGGGGTGTTGTTCGCGCGCCCCAGGCGATAGGTGGCGGGAACGTCGACCGCGAAGGGCAGGTCGACCTTCCGGGACAGAATCACCTTCTGGTACTTGCCGTCCCGGATCTCGGCCACGCCGGCCGCGACCCGGTCCCGATAGCCGGTCGGATCAGGGGTGACGTCCACCGGATAGGCGACGGGCAGCGCGGTGTCCTGGGCGGCGGCGATCAGTTCGTGGATGTCGCCCGTCTCGCCGGGGCTAGCGCCCGACACCCGCACGCCGGTGGCGTCGATGCGGACCTCGATGCGCGGAATCATCAAGTGCGCCAGGGTGGCCCGCGGGTGCACGTGCTCGGTCGCGCCCAGCGACCAGGCGCAGAACTCGAATCCGATCCAGCCGAAGGCGTTGCGGCCGGCCTGGGGCAGCCCGGCCAGCGCGCGGTCGAGGGCCTGCGCCGGATTGCCCGACCACGGTCCGGCGGTGATGCGCCCGTCCCAGCTCACCCGCAGTTCGCCGGCGTCCAGCTCGACGCCGCCGAGCGGGTCCGCGGCGAAGACCCATTCGCCGGGCCGTTCGTAGACCACGTACTCGCCGAAGCGATCCGCCGCCGCCAGCGCGGTGACGGCCGCGACCGGATCGGTGACGTACTCTCCCCACCGCTGCTCCCCCTCGAGCCGTACCCGTTCGTCAGCGACCGACACCAGACCTCCAAGGTTATGCTTACCTAACTCGAGGAGTGAGGTTAGCATTACCTTCCCAGCCTTGGGGAAGCCCGCGTCGCGACCTCCGTCACCCCATCGCGCAACACCGCGAAACCCCCGGTCGGACCGGTGAATTGCCCGACCTCCCGTCCCACCGCCCCGGTTTGGGCTTCAATGGAGCGCAGCGGCTCATGCGGAGGGAACGAAGATGCTCGATCATGACAGTCGGCTCCCCGAAGCCGCGCTCACCGCCCCGCAATCCGTGGTCGCACTGGTCGACGCCGCTTCCCGAGTGGAACGCGAACTCATCGGAGGCTGGCTCGCCGAAGGCGGCATCACCCAGGAGTTCGGCACCTCCGCCCCCGTCACCCAGATCGACCTCGACCCCGCCGCCGTCACCGACCGCCTCGTCGGACGCGCCGACGACCCGCTGGTGGTACCGGTCCGCGTGCTGTGGCTGCCGCCCGAACGAGACGGCGTGCGCCGCACCACCTTCAGCGACCTGCTCACCATGTCCAACCCGCGCAAACCGCACCGGCTCATGCAGCGGCGGCTCATCGGCAAGGCCCCCGACCGCCACCTGATCCTCACCGGGCAGCCCGCCCGGCTCAGCGAGCTGCGCGCCAACAACCCCGGATCCGCCATCGTGCCCGACGCTTTCGGGCGGGCCATCGTGCGCGCCGGCATCGTCGCGCTGGAACGCGCCGAACGCGCCGTCATCGGCGACCGGTACAAGGTGCCGCGCCTGGTGGTCGAGGAAATCCTGGACTCCCCCGAATTCCTGCGCCGCCTCGACGTCATCGCCCTCGAATCCGGACTCCCCCCACGCGAGGTCTACCGGCGCGCCGAACGAGGCCTGCGCGAACTCGTCGCCGCCCAGAGCCGCCTGGTCTCCGACCTGTTCACCCAGGCCATGCGGCCCGTGCACGCCTCCACCTGGAAGGTCGACTCCGACGAGACCGGACTGGACCGGCTGCGCTCGCTCAACCGGCGCTACCCGCTGGTCTTCCTGCCCTCGCACCGCTCCTACGTGGATGCCTTCGTGCTCGGGGACATCCTGGCGCGCAACGACTTCCCGCCCAACCACGTCGTCGGCGGAGCCAACCTCAAGTTCTGGCCGATCGGACCCATCGCCCGGCGCACCGGAACCGTGTTCATCCGCCGCAGTTTCGGCGACGACGAGGTCTACAAGGCCGTCGTCGAGGAGTACTTCGCCTACCTGCTCACCAAACGCTTCAACCTGGAGTGGTACTTCGAAGGCGGGCGCACCCGCACCGGCAAGCTCCGGCCGCCGCGCTACGGCCTGCTGAATTACCTTGCGGCGGCACTGCGTTCGAAACGCATCGACGACGTCATGCTGGTGCCGGTCTCCATCACCTACGAACGGCTCAACGAGATCGGCGCCATCGCCGACGAACAGACCGGCGGCCGCAAACAACCCGAGGGCCTGACCTGGCTGGCCCGCTACGTCCGCAACCAGCAGCACTCCGCCGGGCGGGTGTACGTGCGCTTCGGCACCCCGCTCTCGGCCCGCGACCGCCTCGCCGTACACGGGGATCCGCTGATCGGACACCGGGATCCGGCCGCCGAACCAGCCGTCGAACGCGAACAGCTGGCCGTGCAGCGCCTTGCCTTCGAGGTCGCCGTCGGCATCAACGAGGTCACCCCGATCACCGTCAACGCCCTCACCACCCTGGTGCTGCTCGGCGTCCACGAACGCGCGCTGACCCGGCCCGAACTGCGCACCGCCATCGCGCCCGTGCTCGGCTACATCGAGAGCCGCGGCCTGCCGACCGGCGAACTCGACACGCTGCGAGACGATCACGGGCTCGCCGTGGTCCTCGAACAGCTGGCCGTCGCCACCGTCGTCACCGTGTACCGGGCGGGGCTGGAACCGGTGTACGCCATCAACGCGGGCGCGCACCTCGAGGCCGCGTTCTACCGCAACAGCGCCGTGCACTGGTTCGTCAACCGCGCCATCCTCGAACTGGCCGTCCTCACCGCCGTCGAAGCCCCCGAAGGCGACCAGCTGCGAGCCGGATGGGACGCCGCCTACCGGCTGCGCGACCTGCTCAAATTCGAGTTCTTCTTCCCCGAACGAGCCGAATTCACCAGCCAGCTCACCGCCGAGATGCTGCGCGTGGACCCCGAATGGCACCACCGCACGGCCGCGGGCACCCTCGGCTCCGAAATCCTGGCCCGGCTCGCCGACTCCGGCTTCATGATGGCCCACCGGGTACTGCGCTCCTTCTTCGACGCGCAACTGGTGGTGGCCGAACGGCTCGCCGCCCGCGACCCGGTCGACCCCGTCGACCGCAAGGCCCTCATCGACGAATGCCTCCAGGTCGGCAAACAGATGCTGCTGCAACAACGCCTGCACAGCCCCGAATCGGTGTCCTCCGAATTGTTCGGCAGCGCGGTCAAACTCGCCGACAACCACGGCCTGCTGACCCCCGCCGGCGATCCCGCCGACCTGGCTGCCCGGCGCAGCGCCTTCGCCGCCGAACTACGCGCCATCGGGCAGCGCATCACCCGGGCCGCCACCCTCGACCCGTCCAACCGGATGGAGGCGCTGTGACCCACCGGGTCCGGGGCCGCGCGGCGGGCCGCGCCAACCCGGCCCCGCGGCCCGGCGTCGGCGTCACCCAGCGGCCCATCGGCGCACAGGATCTCGCCACCGCCCTCGACGCCGTGCGCACCGGACCGCAGGGCCCGCGGGTCGCCGCCATCTTCGACTTCGGCGGCACCGTCGTGCACGGCTTCAACCCGCCCCCGCTCGCCCGCCG
>NZ_JBSGCY010000145.1:0-15407 GCF_053602115.1 Nocardia sp. NPDC004582
CACCAACTACGACGAACGGCACGCCCATGACCACCCGAACCATCCACGCCGCGGCGAATCTGCGGGCGCAGGTCGGGGATTCGTGGGAGCGGCGGCAACTGACGCCCGACCAGCGGGCGGCGGTGCGGGTGCACGGCCGCTACTACCGGGCGCTGCGGCGGCCGAACTGCACGCTCGTCAGCTGGCCCATCGCCCGGCTCGCGCCACTCGGGATCCGCACGGTCGACGGGATCGAGCATCGGGTGGACTGCATCATCTACGCGGAGGACGCATCATGACCAGGACCGTCGTGGATCACGAGATCGTCATCGTGGGAGCGGGATTCTCGGGGATCGGGACCGCGATCGCCCTGCGCAAGGCCGGATTCGACGACTTCGTCATGATCGACGAGGCCGACGGGCCGGGCGGGACCTGGCATTGGAACACCTATCCCGGTATCGCCGTGGACATTCCGTCGTTCAGCTACCAGTACTCGTTCGAGAAGCAGAACTCGTGGTCGCGGGTGTACGCGCCGGGGCGGGAGCTGAAGGCGTACGCCGAGCGGTGCGTGCAGAAGTACGGGCTGCGGCCGCGAATCCGGTTCGGCACCACCATCGAACGCGCCGACTTCGACGACGACCTGCACCTGTGGCGGCTGCGCACCGGCGACGGCGATGAACTGACCTGCCGCTTCCTCATCGGCGCGACCGGGGTGCTGACCCGGCCCAAACTGCCGGACATCGCCGGGGCGGAACGGTTCCGGGGCGTCACCATGCACACCGCGCGCTGGGATCACGACATCGACCTGCGCGGCAAGCGGGTCGGGATCATCGGCACGGGCGCCTCGGCCATCCAGATCATTCCCGAGATCGCGCCGCAGGTGTCGGAACTGGTGGTCTTCCAGCGCACCCCGATCTGGTGCCTGCCGCGGCCCGACGCGCCCATGCCGCCGATCGCGCGCGCCCTGATGCGCCTGCCCGGCGGGCAGTTCCTCACCCGCTGGCTCAGCCAGGCGTTCGTGGAACTGACCTTCCCGCTGTCCGCGCACTACTACAAGGTGCTGCCGATCGTGAAGCTCGGCGAGCGCACCGGGCTGGCGCATCTGCGGGATCAGGTGCGCGACCCCGAGATTCGCGCGAAACTCACCCCCGACTACGCGCTGGGCTGCAAGCGGCCCTCGTTCTCCAACGACTATCTGAAGACCTTCAACCGCGACAACGTCACCCTCGAAACCGATCCCATCACCGAGATCACCGCGAGCGGCCTGCGCACCACCGGCCGCCACCACCAGGTCGACGTGCTCATCATGGCCACCGGGTTCAAGGTCATGGAGTCGGGCAATATGCCCACCTTCGACCTGCACGGCAGTGGCGGACTGCGACTGGAGGATTGGTGGGACACCCACCGGTTGCAGGCCTACGAGGGCGTCAGCGTCCCCGGCTTCCCGAACTTCTTCACCATCATCGGGCCCTACGGATACAACGGGGCGTCCTACTTCACCCTCATCGAAATGCAGACCACCCACATCCTGCGACTGCTGAGCCAGGCCCGCCGCCGCGCCGCCACCCGGATCGAGGTCACCGCCGCCGCCAACGAGCGGTACTTCCAGGAGATGCTGTCCCGGCGCGGCACCCAGGTGTTCTGGCAGGACAGCTGCGCGCTGGCCAACTCGTACTACTTCGACAAGAACGGGGACGTCCCGCTGCGGGCCATGAGCACACCCGAAGCCGCCTGGCGGGCACGACATTTCGACCTGAACGACTACACCTTCGAAGCTCCCGGCGGGCGCCGCGCCGGTGACCGGCCCGCCACCCGGACCGCCACGGCGTAGTCCACGGCGATCCAGGGAGTAGCTCTGGCGAGCAGCCCTCAGCGGTCCAGGGAGCGGTAGAGGTCGCGCAGCTGCCGCAGACCGGCGGCGACGGACTGCTCGTCCTCGGCGGTCATGCGCAGGGCCTGGCGCAGCAGCACCGGGTCCAGATCGTCGGGGGCCGGGTGGAATTCGGGGTCCGGCAGCTCGGGCAGCTCCACATGCTCGCCGTACAGGTCGCCGCAGTCGAGGGTCTCGCTCTGCAGCAGGCCGCCGATCAGGTCGTCGAGCCGGATCCCGCGCAGGGTGAGCAGATCGGTCGGGTGCTCGTCGAGCCGCTCCGCCACCACGTAGCAGATGGCGGCCGCGTGCTTGCACGGCCAGCTGTGATCCGGGCAGCTGCAGGAGAAGTCGAGCTCGGACACCGTCGCCGGCAGCAGCAGCGGGCCCAGCGCCCGGGGCAGCGTGCCCGCCGCGATCTCGCCCAGCATGCCCGGCGACTCGCGCACCGCCTCGGCCAGCTCCTCCAGATCGTGGCGGTCGAAGGTCCGCATGGCCAGCACCGAGACGAAGGGGCGGGGCTGGCTGCCCTGCACCTCCGCGGTCACCAAGCCCTCCTCGAGCCGGTAGTTGATCACCTGGCCGGTGCGGGCGTAGGAGCGGCCGCGCGCGAGCCGCCCGGCATCGGCGACCTGCTCCACGGCGTCCAGAAAGGCACGGCCCCACCAGGTCCGGGCGAAGGCGGCGCCGCGGCGGCTGCGCGCGGGCACCCCGCCGCGCACCGGACGGCGCCTGGCGTACTCGCCGAAGTCGATGACCTCGTTCATTCGCCGACCGCCTCCGCTCCCAGCGCGAACAGTTCCCGGAGCTCCTCGTCGCCGAGTTCGGTGATCCAGTGCTCGCCGGCGCCGACGGTGAGATCGGCCAGCTGACTCTTGCCGCGCAGCATGTCGTCCACCCGCTCCTCGATGGTGTCGACGCAGACCAGCTTGCGCACCTGCACATCCCGGCGCTGGCCGATCCGGAAGGCGCGGTCGGTGGCCTGGTTCTCCACCGCCGGATTCCACCAGCGGTCCAGGTGCACCACGTGATTGGCGGCGGTGAGATTGAGGCCGGTGCCGCCGGCCTTGAGCGACAGCAGCATCAGCGGCGGGCCGTCGCCGCCCTGGAAGTTCGCCACCATGGCGTCGCGGGCCTGCTTGCTCACCCCACCGTGCAGGAACGGGACCGCGGCACCGAAACGCTCGGTCAGGAAGGGGGCCAGCAGCTTTCCGAACTCCGCGAACTGGGTGAACATCAGGGCGCGCTCCCCGTCGGCGATCACCGATTCCAGGATGTCCTCGACCAGCGCCAGCTTCCCGGACCGGTGCTGACCGCGGCGCAGCACCGCCGAACCGTCGTTCAGGTAGTGGGCCGGGTGGTTGCACACCTGCTTGAGCCGGGTCAGCGCGGCCAGCACCGCGCCCTTGCGTTCCATGCCCTCGGCGGCCTTCAACTTGGCCGACATATCGTCCAGGACGGCCTGATACAGCGCCGCCTGCTCCACGGTCAGGTTGGCCCGCACCGTCATCTCGATCTTCTCCGGCAGATCCGAGATCACCGCCGGATCGGTCTTGACCCGGCGCAGCACGAACGGCGAGGTGATGGCGCGCAGGCGGGTGACGGCGTTCTCGTCGTGCTCCCGCTCGATCGGGACCGCGAACCGGGCGTGGAACTCCGACGCCTTGCCCAGCAGCTTGGGATTGGCGAAATCCAGGATCGAGCGCAACTCCTCGAGGCGGTTCTCCACCGGAGTTCCGGTGAGCGCCAGGCGATGTCGCGCCGGGACCAGCCGGGCCGCCCGCGCCTGACGGGTCCCGGCGTTCTTGACGTGCTGCGCCTCGTCCAGCACCACCCGCTGCCAGTCCGGCCGCTTCAGCTCCTCCACATCGCGGGCCAGCAGGGCGTAGGTGGTGACCACCAGATCCGAATCGGCCACCGCCGCATCCAGTTCCGCGCCCGAGCGGCGGGCGGGGCCGTGGTGCACCAGCACCCGCAGATCCGGGGCGAAGCGTTCGGCCTCGCGCTGCCAGTTGCCCACCACCGACATCGGGCACACCAGCAGAGTGGGTCCGGGCGGCGTCGCGGCGGTCTCCCGCTCGTGCACCAGCAGGGCCAGCACCTGCACCGTCTTGCCCAAGCCCATGTCGTCGGCGAGGATCGCGCCGCAGCCCAGGCGGCTCATGGTCGCCAGCCAGGCCAGGCCGCGCCGCTGATAGGGCCGCAGCTGGGCCTTCAGGCCGACGGGGTCGGGTACGGGCTCGGTGGCGCGCTCACCGTCGAAAAGTTCCGCCGCCCAACCGGTCGCGGTGACCTCGTCCAGCGGGACGCCGATCACCGGGTGCGCCGACAGCTCCGCGAACAGGCCGCCGATGGTGGTCTCGGTGCCGTCGGTGCGGCCCGAGACGTAGTCGGCGGCCGCGGCGAGCATGCGATGGTCGGCCTGCACCCAATCACCCCGCAGGCGCACCAGATCCGATTTCGCGTCCACCAGCCGCGCCATCTCCGCGGGCGTCAGCACCGTGTCGCCCAGCGCCAGCTCCCACCGGAACGACACCAAACCCTTGAGCCCCACCGCGGTTTCGGTGGCGGCCGGGCTCTGCACCCGCAGCTTCATGGTCGGCGCGGCGATCCGCCAGGCCCGGGGCAGCAGGAGCCGCACCCCGGCGGCGGCGAGCGCGTTCGCGCCGTGCGCCACCAGGTCCATGACCACCTCGGTGGGCAGGAACAGGTCCATGCTGCGCGGATCGCCGGGCAGGTCGCGCAGCCGCGGATACGCCTCCTTGGCGGCGGCCAGCTTCTCCCCCGCCAGCCGGGTCAGCACCGGATCGCCGGGCAACAGCACCGGTTGCGGCGCTTCACCTTCGACGCGCAGGCAGACCTCGAGCCGCCACAGCTCGCCCGGCTCGTCGCCGTCTGGTTCCAGCAGGCGCAACACCAGGTCCGGTTCGCCCGCGGTGAGACTGGTCCGCCAGTCCTCGAGCACCGCCGCCACCCGGTGCGATCCGGTCTCCAAGGGGGCGGCCGCCAGCAGCGCCGCCAGCATCGGGTGGGACACCGAATCGGCCGGCGCGGAACCCATCTCGGGATCGCGTGTGGAGATCCATGTCCGGGCGATGGGATCGGTCAGCTCGGAGACCAGGTTCTCGAGAATGTCGGCGGGCCGGCCGTCGTCCTTCAACGCCGACGGCATGGCGACGGCCAGCTCGGCCAGCCAGGCCCGCTGTCGCTGCCCGCCCACCAGCCGCCACCGCACCCACCACTCCCCGTCGTCGCGCCGGATCTCGGGCACGATCCGCCCCGCCCGCACCCAGCGCTCGATCCCGCGCGCCACATGCCCCAGATAGCGCAGATCACCGGCCACCGGCCAGTGCGGCGGCAGCTCCCCCAGCAGCACCCGGGCCGCCGCCTCCGGGGCCAGCGCGTGCGCCGGCACCCGCGCCCGCTCCTTGCCGTACTCCCCCGCCAGCGTGACCTCGGCCCGATGCCGCCACTTGGCCGCGCGCACCACCGACCGCAGCGGCTCGGGCAGTTTCTCGGTCTCGTCGGCGAGCACGAAACCGTCCGGGTCGTGCCACAGCACCAACCCGGACCCGGGCGTCCACAGTCCGTGCAGCATCCGACCATCCAAGCAGCCCGCCCCGACACGGTCGGCGCTACCCGCGAGTCAGGTGCCTCTTTATTTCTGATCGGATACGGCACATACTGGATAAATCCGCAGGTCATCGCATGTCGGTGACACCTGTGTGCGCACCCGACATCACCGCGACCCAATCCGGGGCCGTGGCACTTTCGAAACCGTAGGGAGGCCGTGAAGATGACGATTCTGCTCCAAGTGCTCGAGCAGAGCTTCACGCCCACGACTCAGTGGGAACGGCGGAAATTCACCTTCGTGGACACGAGCAAGATCGTGGGGCTGCGCCTGGACGGGCAGTCCGGGGTGTGGCTGGATCTGTCCCGGCCCGGCGAGTCGCAGCGCCTCGCCCGCACTCCGGACCCGCGCGACTCCATCACCTTCTTGCTCACCGTGTTCGCCAAGATCGCCGAATGTGAGGACCGGGGCGGCTCATGGCTCATCGGGCACGACGGCGCGCACGTGGATTCCATTGCGGCCACGCGCTATCCACCACAACTGTCGGAAACGGCGGCCGACGACATCCTGGCGCACGCCTGGCTGTGATCCGCCCGAGGGGGTGCGAAGTTCGTTCGACGGCCCGCGTCGGCGGGCGATCGCGGTACACCTGATGCCGTGTGGCGCAGAGGTGCGAGTTCGCTGTCCGGCACGGTGGTCATCCTGTTCGCGGTCCTGGGGTGCGGGACCGTCGGGCAGGTGACCCCCGCGCCGGGCAGCCCTACCCGCGCCCAGCTCGAACACCTGCTCACCGCCGTGGTCACCGTGCCCGCGCGGCCGCGACCCGGCGGCTACCAGCGCGGCTGCGGCGGCGGGCAAGGGTGTGTGTTCGGCCCGGCCTGGACCGATGATCATGACGGGCCGGGCGGCCACGACGGATGCGACAGCCGCAACAGCGTGCTGGCGCGCCAGCTCACCGGGGTGGTCTTCCGGCCCGGTGACGCGTGCGTGGTGGTCGCGGGGGCGTTGGACGATCCGTATACCGGGCGGCGCATCGCGTTCGAGCGGGCGGCGGCCAAGACCGTGCAGATCGACCACGTGTATCCGCTGGCGGCCGCGTGGGATCTGGGCGCGGCGGGCTGGCCGGTCGCGCGACGGGTGCGGTTCGCCAACGACGTCGACTACAACCTGCTCGCCGTGGACGGAAAGACCAACCAGGACAAGGGCGATCGCACGCCCGGCGACTGGCTGCCGCCCGCGCGGGCGAATCGCTGCTTCTACGCGGGCAAGTATCTGACGGCCGCCAGCCGGTACGGGCTACCCGTCACCGCCGCCGACCGCACCGCCCTCGCGGGCGTCGCTCGCGGTTGCCCATAGTCCGGCGAAGTGCCGGTACGCCTGTTCGGCGGTCAGGTCCTGGGCCGGATCCATGACCGATTCGAGCAATCCGTAAAGGCCCCAGGAAAGAAAAGTGACGGCCACGGACGCCGCGACCGGGTCGGGGCCCAGCAGCGGAGCCAGATGCTCGGTCAGCAGTTCGGCGTACATCTGCCGGATCGACCGCAGCACTGTGGCATTGGCGCGCGGGCCGACCAGCGGCCGGTACACGTCGGGGTGGGCGTCGATCAGGCGGAACAGGATCTCGATGGGCAGCAGCGGCGGCGGTGGGCCCGGGTAGCGCGACAACTGCGCCACGATCTCGGCCCGCACATGCTCGATACAGCTGACCAGCAGCAGATCGTCCTTGTCGCGGTAGTGCGCGTAGAAGGTGGAGCGGCCCACATCGGCGCGATCGATGATGTCCCGCACCGTGATTCGCGCGTACGGCCGGGACAGCATGAGTTCGATGAGCGCCCGGTGCAGGGCCGCGCGGGTCCGGCGCACCCGGCGGTCGGCGACCGGGTCCGGACCCGTTCCGGGACGGATCCCGGGCTGGTGTCCTGAAACGTACACATCCGGGGAAACTGCTTCTGGCCTGGGATTTCCCATCCTTCGATGATGGAACACATGACTCAGAACAAGCAAGTGTCCGATATCGACGCCCGGGCGGTCGGGGCCCTCATCACCTGGCCGCGCGGCTACACCCTGCTCTCCGATGTCTTCTTCCTCGGCCGAGCGGGAAGCCTGGCACGGCACTTCGCCACCGCGGCGAGCATCCGTCCCGGCGATCACGCCATCGACATCGGCTGCGGTCCGGGACGTCTGGCCAATGAACTGGCCCGGCAGGCCGGGCCGCACGGGCGGGTGGTCGGCGTGGACCCGTCCGCGCCGATGGTCGAGTACGCCACCGCCCACGCGGCCCCGAACTGCGTCTTCGAGCTCGGCGCGGCCCAGTCGCTGACCTACCCCGACGCCGCCTTCGACGTGGCCACCTGCACCTTCGCGATGCACCACATCGCCGAGGCGGACCGAATCACCGCGCTGGAAGGCTGCTTCCGGGTGCTGCGCCCGGGCGGGCGGCTGCTGTTGGCCGACACCCATCCGGCGACCTCGGGCCTGCGCGGGCTGGCCATCCGCGCCATGGCCGGGCTGGCCGCGCATCGCGGCGGCCAGGGTCATGGGCACGGCGACGGCGGCCACGGCGGAGCCGACGCGCACGGGCACCCGCACGACGGTCCCGGCGACGCGCTGGCCGCCGTGGATGTCCGCCGCTACCGCGACGCGCTGGCCGAGATCGGTTTCACGGCAATCGAATTCCGCACCGGGCCGTTCGCTACCGGCATCCTCACCGCCGTCAGACCCGGCTGAGCACAGGCACGGCCGGGTCGGGTCCGATCAGGCCGGGTCGGGTCCGGTGGCCGCCGGGCGCTTGGGGTCATTGGACCACTGCGACCACGAGCCCGGGTACAGGGCGGCGTCGATACCGGCCACGGCCAGCGCCGCTACCTGGTGGGCGGCGGTGACCCCCGAGCCGCAGTACACGGCGACCGGTCCGGAGCCGAAACCCGCGAAACGGGCGGCCAATTCGGCCAGCGGCCGGAAATGCCCTGCGTCGGTGAGGTTCTCGGCGGTGGGCGCGCTCACCGCGCCCGGAATGTGGCCCGCGCGCGGATCGACGGGCTCGGTCTCGCCGCGGTAGCGCTCACCCGCGCGGGCATCGAGCAGCAGCCCCTGCCAGCCGGCCGCGCCATCGGCGTCGATGGTCGGCATATGGCCGGGGGACAGCACCACCGTGCCGGGTTCCGGGTCGGGCTCCTCACCGGCGACGACCTTGCCCCCGGCCGTCTCCCAGGCGGGCAGCCCGCCGTCGAGGATCCGGACATCCGCCAGTCCGGCCCAGCGCAGCAGCCACCAGGCCCGGGCCGCGGCCATGCCGCCGGTCGCGTCGTACACCACCACGGTGTCGCCGTCGGAGACGCCCCAACTGCGCGCGCACTTCTGCAGGTGCGGCAATTCCGGCATGGGGTGGCGGCCGTGCACGGCCGACGGCGGATCGGCGAGTTCGGTTTCCAGATCGACGAAGACCGCGCCCGGAATATGCCCGTCCAGATAGTGCTGCGGCCCGTCCGGATCCCCGAGCGCCCACCGCACATCCAGCAATCGCACCCGGCCGCCGCCCGCCTCCAGCAGGTCCGCAAGCTCCGCAACCGAAATCAGCACCGAACTCAAGCCAACTCCTCTTCGCCGATTCACCGCATCATGAAGTCGATTCCGCTCCACCCTAGCCACCCGCCGCCGGGTTGCGCTGGGGCGTCGGCGGGACCGGGTCCCGTTGGGCGAGAAGTCGCCGAGCCGATGGGAGTGCTGCCGTTCCGGAACACACCCCAGTCCGACAGCCGTTCGAAATCCCTGCGCGGCGAGTTCGTGGATGAGGTTGTGCCGCTGGCACGATCGGCGGGTGAATATGCGCGATGTCATCGTAGGCGGGCCGCGGATCTCAACGGCCGACTTCTCGGCTACGGAAGCGTTCGATTGGTGGGCAGCGATGCAGAGCGAGTCGATGACTCCATGCTCGACGCGGCCCCTGCCCGGGGGGCCGTTCAGTGCCTCGATCAGCTCGTGCGTGGAGTCCGAGCAGATGTCCATCGCTCAACTCGAGGTTTCGGGCAATATCTCCCAGCGCACCCACCGACATATCGCGCAATCGGACGCACAGTTTGTCCTGGCCTACCTGACCATAGCGGGACGGTTCGATGGCCGATTCGGCGAAGACTTCCTGTGCGCGCCGGCGGGCACGATGTTCGTCGTGGACGGACAACGTCCGCAGGAGGCGATCGTGTCCGACTACGAGGGCATCATGATCCGGGTCCCGCGTGAGCTGTTGCTGAGCTCCACAGGATTGTCCGAGGACGATTTTCCGCACGCGCGACGGCTACAGCCTGTCGGGCACGAGGCCTTGGTGATCGACTACTTCCGGCGTCTGGTCGAGCTGCCCGCGCACGCTCTGGGCAATATCGCGATGCTGAACGCCGGCACCGAGCTGCTCTCCGCCGCACTCGCGCTCGGCGCCGAGCAGCGTCCCGACGAACCCGCGGCCAACTCGCTGTTGCGCGAGCAAGTGGCCGCGTTCATCAGAGCGAATCTGAGCGATCCAGAGCTGACAGCGGATCGCATCGCGTTCGCCTGCGGGATCTCACGTCGCAAGCTTTTCCGTCTCTTCACCGAGATCGACGGCGGACCCGTGCAGTTGTTGCGGCAGCTGCGGGCCGAGCGAGCGCAAAAGCTGCTCATCGCCACACCGAATCAGACGGTCGCGGCGATTGCCCGCGCATGCGGGTTCACCGGCGAACGCAACCTCTACCGGGTCTTCCGCGCCGAAACCGGACTCACTCCAGGCGAATACCGGGAACACGTGTTGTACAGGAAATCGACAGGGCAATCAGTCATCTGACCAACCGCGCCGCGGCAATGTCATGTCGTGCCGCCGGGGCCTGAAGATCTCCACCTCCGGCATGCCCGGTCAGCCGTACGGCACAAATTGTCGCTGACATGTCGCCATGTTTCAGATCTCGTATCCATCCAATGCCAGCCACCCCGTTTCCGCCGCTTAACCAATACGGTGTCATTCCTGGTCATAACCGTCTTTTTGCCGAGGGGAGCCCGATGGACGCCAAGGGTGCTGAAAGTGTGCTGGACAGGTCACCGGTCATCGCGCCCGGCGAGGCGGGGTTCACGGGCATCATCGTGGCCACCACCGGCCACCACACCCCCGGCTACCGGGCATGGCTCGCCGGCCACGCCGCCGCGCTCGAGGAGTTCCTCACCCGGGACGCGGCCCGCGTGGGCGACCTGCCGGATCCATGGACTCTGACCGGACTGCACATCGCGATGACGATGGCGCGCACCAAAATTCCCGACCACACCGCCGTCCTGGCCGAACAGAACCGCGCGCTGATCGACCGACTCGGACGTTTCGTCGGCGAAGTGTTCGTGCGGCGCTTCGACGGCAGCTGGTACAACACGCTCGACACCGCGCCACCCGAAGCCGAGGTATGGCCGATGATCCGCTGCCCCGGCTACCTCACCGGAATCAGCCCCCACAGCCAGGTCGAGCTGGCCATCGTCGAAGGTCGCCCGCACGGCCCGGCCGCCACCGCGGGCGGCATCGTGACCGAGCTGTTCGCCAGTGTGGCGGCCAAACACCTGGCCTGGGTCGCCGGCGAGTGCCCTGGAGCGTGACAACACCCGTATCTCAGGCGGCGGCGGGCGGGAGGAACCAGCGCACGACCAGACCCGCGACCAGCGCCCAGAAGGCCGCGCCGATCCCGAGCATCGAGATGCCCGAGGCCGCCACCAGGAAGGTGAGGGCGGCCGCGGACCGATGCGCGGCGGGGGTGAGCGCGGCGGTCAGCGCGCTCGCGAGGGTGGCGATGAGGGCAAGTCCCGCAACGGTTTCCAGCACACCCTTCGGAGCGGCGGCCACCAGCGCGACCAGCGCGCCCGAGGCCAGTGCGAGCACGAGATAGGCGCAGCCCGCGGTGAACGCCGCGACCCAGCGGCGCTTCGGGTCCGGATGCGCGGACGGGGCCGCCGAGAGCGCGGCGCTGATGGCCGCCAGGTTGATCGCGTGCCCGCCCGCGGGGGCGCCCAGCATCGTGCCCAGGCCGGTGACGGTCATGGCCGCGCGCCACGGCACCCGATAGTCGAAGGTGCGCATGACCGCCGTACCCGGAATGTTCTGCGCCGCCATGGTCACCACGTACAACGGCACCGCGACGCCGATCAGGGCCTGCCAACTCCACTGCGGCACAGTCCATTCCACGCGGGGAACCATGGCCGACAGTTCCAGGCTCCGGTGCCGCACGGCGATGTCGATGCCCGATCCGGCCGCCGCGACCGCGAAGGCCGCCAGCACCGACCAGCGCGGCGCGAACCGTTGCAGCACCAGCCAGGTCACGATGACCGGCACCACCACGGCCGGACTCACCGGCAGCGCCTTCACCGGCGCGAGGCACAGCGGCAGCAGCACCCCGGCCAGCATGGCCTGCGCGATCTCCACCGGAATGGCCGCGATGAGCGCGCCCAGCCGGTCCCAGAATCCGGTCAGCACGATGAGTGCGCCCGCCACCGCGAACGCGCCGACCGCCGCGGTCCAGCCGCCCGCCACCGCCCCGGTGCTCGCCAGCAGCGCCGCGCCGGGCGTGGACCAGGCCAGTGTGATCGGCATCCGATACCGGCGGCTCAGTACGAGCATGCCGACCGCCTGGGTCACGCAGACCGCCAGCAGACCCGAGGCCGCCTGCGCCGACGTGGCGCCCATGGCGGTCAGACCGGCCAAGACGACCGCGAACGAACTGGTGAATCCGACCAGCGCGGTGACGATTCCGGCTCCGACGGGTTGTCCGAGTCCGACGACCGGCGGGCGTTCGACCTCGGTGACGCTGGTGCTCATCGGGCTATCGTCGCGGTCCAGTCACCCATCGGTCAGCGGCCAATCCGCCGAAACTGGACTGAATTAGGCGCGCCGGACCGGATCACGCGCCGCCGGCGGCCAGGCGCTCGAGCAGCGGGGTGATGCGCGGCCCGACCAGCGATTGCATGACCAGCGCCATATTGGTGCGCTCCACCCCGGGGATCTTCAGGATGCTGCCCGCCACGCGGTACAGATCCTCGGCGTCGGCGGCCACCACCCGGACCGTCAGATCCGTCGGCCCGGTCATGCCGCAGACCTCGGTGACCTCCGGGATCTCGGCGAGTTCGGCCGCGACCGCGTCGAGCCGATGCTGGTCCACCACCACCGCGACGAACGCCGCCAGCGAGTAGCCCAGCGCACGCGGGTCCACCCGGCGCTCGAAGCTGGCCAGCACCCCGCTCGCCTCCCACCGGGCCAATCTGGCCTGCACGGTATTGCGGGAGAGCCCCAGCCGGGCGGCCAGTTCGACCCCCGTCGCCCGCGGATTCGCGACCAGTTCCAGCAACAACCGGGCGTCGGTGGCGTCCAGCGGCGCCGGATTGGGCTCCCTGCTGCTCATGAGGATCAGTATGACACCGACAATCGCGAATCGACCGTGCATTCTGCTCAGTTCTGCGCGCCAGACTTGCGCAGATCGCCATGCGGAGGATGCTTGTGGTACAGGACACACATCGGTTTGCCAGACGGACACAATCCCGCGGCGGACCCGATGCAACCCGGTGTCAGGAGGCGATACCCATGCCCGAGAAGAACACCTATCCGGTCCAGCTCCTCCAGCCCGACGGACAGCGCGTCCACGATCGCGCGCACGCCGCGCTGATCGCCGATATCGACGGCCCGCGCCTGCGCGCCCTCTACACCGACATGGTCGTGGCCCGGCGCATCGACACCGAGGCCACCGCCCTGCAACGCCAGGGCCAGCTCGGACTGTGGCCGCCGCTGCTCGGTCAGGAAGCCGCGCAGATCGGCTCGGCCCACGCCCTCGACCCCGACGACTACGTGTTCTGCAGCTACCGCGAGGCGGGCGTCGCCCACTGCCGCGGCGTCGCGCCCGAGGACCTCACCCGGCTCTGGCGCGGGGCCGCGCACTCCTGCTGGGACGCCGACGCGGTGAAGATGACCAATCCGGCCATCGTGGTCGGCTCGCAGGGCCTGCACGCCACCGGCTACGCCTACGCCGCGCACCTCGAGGGCGCGGAGATCGCCACCATCGCCTACTTCGGCGACGGCGCGACCAGCCAGGGCGATATCGCCGAGGCGCTCGGCTTCGCCGCCACCTGGTCGGCCCCGGTGGTGTTCTTCTGCCAGAACAACCACTGGGCGATCAGCGCGCCGGTCCGGGTGCAGAGCGCCACCCCGATCGCGAATCGCGCCCTCGGCTACGGCCTCCCCGGCGTCCAGGTCGACGGCAACGACGTGCTCGCGGTGCTGGCCGTGACCCGGCAGGCGCTGCAGCACGCGCGGTCGGGCGGCGGACCCAGCTTCGTCGAGGCGATCACCTATCGGATGGGCCCGCACACCACCGCCGACGACCCCACCCGCTACCGCACCGCCGCCGAACTCGAACTGTGGCAGCGCCGCGACCCCATCGACCGGATGCGGCGGCTGCTGGAACGAGAGGACCTGTGGGACAGCGCCTTCGAGGCCGCGGTCGCCGAGCGGGCCGACGATGTCGCCGCCCGGCTGCGCACCGCCACCCTCACCATGCCCGACCCGGACCCCGGCCAGCTCTTCGACCACGTGTACGCCACCCCGCACCGGCTGATCGAGGAAGAACGCCGCGAGTACGCCGCCTACCTGGAGGGAGTCGGACGATGAAGACCACGTTCGCGGGAGCCGTCAACCACGGACTGCGCCGCAGCCTGGAGGACGATCCGAAGGTCGTGCTCATGGGTGAGGACATCGGCCGGCTCGGCGGCGTCTTCCGGGTCACCGACACGCTGCAGAAGGATTTCGGCAACAACCGCGTCATCGATACTCCGCTGGCCGAATCCGGAATCATCGGAACGGCATTCGGAATGGCTCTGCGGGGATTGCGGCCGGTGTGTGAAATCCAGTTCGACGGATTCGTGTATCCGGCGTTCGACCAGATCGTCTCGCAGGTCGCGAAAATCCACGCCCGGACCCGTGGAAAAGTGGTCGCGCCCATCACCATTCGCATTCCGTTCGGCGGCGGCATCGGGTCGGTGGAACACCACTCGGAATCGCCGGAGGCGTATTTCGCGCACACCGCGGGCCTGCGGCTGGTCTCGCCCAGCAATCCGGACGACGCCTACCTGATGATCCGCCAGGCCATCGCGCTCGACGACCCGGTGATCTTCTTCGAACCGAAACGCCGGTACTGGGACAAGGCCGACGTGGATTTCGACCGGCTCGACCGCGACGGCGGAATCGCGCTGGACCAGGCCCGGGTCTGCGCCAGCGGGGAGGACGCCACCATCGTGGCCTACGGCGGCACCGTCGCCACCGCGCTCACCGCCGCCGATATCGCCGCCTCGGAAGGACATTCGATCGAGGTGATCGATCTGCGCAGCCTCTCCCCCATCGATTTCGACACCATCGAGACCTCGGTGCGGAAAACCGGGCGGCTGATCGTGGTGCACGAGGCCCCCGTATTCGCCGGGCTGGGAGCCGAAATCGCGGCACGCGTCACCGAACGCTGCTTCTACCATCTGGAATCACCCGTATTGCGCGTCGGTGGCTTCGACATCCCCTATCCCCCGGCTAAGCTCGAGCGGCACCACCTGCCCGACCCCGATCGCATTCTCGCCGCGGTCGACCGCACGCTCGCCGCTTAACTCGCTCGCCGAATGGTTACGCCACGGAGGAAGCCCGGTGGATAGTCAGCAGCAGGTCATGGAATTCCGTTTGCCCGATCTCGGCGAGGGCCTGGCCGACGCGGAATTGGTGTCGTGGTCGGTCGCGGTCGGCGACACCGTGGCGCTGAACCAGGTCATCGCCGAGGTCGAGACGGCCAAGGCCCAGGTGGCGCTACCCAGCCCGTACGCGGGCACGGTGGTGGAACTGCTGGCCCGGCCGGGCGACACCGTGCCCGTCGGCGCGCCGCTGATCCGCATCGGCGTGGCCGCCCGGGCCACGGCGGAATCCGATACGCCGAGTGCGCCGTCCACGCCGGCAGCGGCCGCGCAGGGCCC
>NZ_JBSGCY010000146.1:0-15290 GCF_053602115.1 Nocardia sp. NPDC004582
GTGATGCGCACGCCGTGCCCGAGTCGTTCACAGCCGCAGAACGCGACGGCCTCGTGGATGGACGGCAGCCCGAACGCCTCGCCCGCGTGAATCGGTCGGCGACCGGTAGCAGCAGTTCGTGCAGGGCCGCGTAGTCCAGGCCGGATTCGGCGCGGATGCCCTGGCAGCGCAGCACCCGGAAGTCCGCGGCCTGGTCGAGCGCGGCGCGCAGCAGGGCGGTCTTGCCGATCGCTGGATCCCCCGACAGGATCAGCGCCGCACCGCGGCCCGAACGCGCCGCCGCGAGAACGCGATCCACGTGGATGCGTTCTCGTTCCCTCCCGTAGAGCTTCAGGTCCTCCCACACATTCGGGAAATTTAGTCTAGCTAATAGCGTGCAACCAAGCCCTCCGCAAGTAACTGGCACAAATTGTCCCGAATGACGCAGATCACAAGATCAATAGGAGCAATTCAATTAACGCGCAACCGAGTTCGCGCGATAGAAAGGCCCCTTATCGCGACCGTCGAAGTGAAAAGCACCCGAATAGGTTTCGGCCGGGCGGCCCGCCGATCAGCGGAAGATGGTCATGTACCAGAGCCCGTCCGCACCCTGATCGCAGCTCCACCGCCAGCCGTCCTCACCGCGCAGCAGCACACCGCCGGACTGGAACTGACCATTGTTTCCGTCCGCGGCGCAGCCGTCGAGCGAGGAGTAGCTGCCGTCCACCGTCAGGGTCTCCGCGTGCGCCGTCGCCACGCCCGCCCCGAGGATACCGACGGTCGCGGCGGCGAGTGCGAAAGTCTTGAACATTGTGCGATTCCTTCCTTTTCGATCACCACCCGGCGATCGATTCGGAAGCAATTCCACCGCATCGATCATGACCGTTTCATGACCGCGCGAAAACGTGTGGCGCACTGCGGAAAACACCGCGCCCCGGGTGAGAACACCCGGGGCGCGGCACGTTTCGACAGGGTCGCGAACTCAGTGGCGGCGCTTGGACCGATCCGCCTTGGACTGCGCCCGGGCCGCCTCGCGACGCTCGCGGCGGGTGCCGCCCTGGGCGTCGTCGGCGCCGTACTCGTCGCTGTCGCTGCGCACGGCGGCGTGGCCGCCCTCGTCCGGACCGCTGTAGGACAGCCCGCGCGGGCCCGACTCGTCGATTCCCTTGGCGCGCAGGGCCGCCGGAGCGCCGTTGCCCGCCTGCGCCGCGTCCTCCTGGGTGGGCAACGGGCGGTTGCCGACCGGCGACTGTAGGCCCGCGGCCACGTTCACGCCCACCGGCTGCGGCTGCTGCACCTCGACCTGCAGGTTGAACAGGAAGCCGACCGACTCCTCCTTGAGGCCGTCGAGCATGGCCGCGAACATGTCGAAGCCCTCACGCTGGTACTCGACCAGCGGGTCGCGCTGCGCCATGGCGCGCAGGCCGATGCCCTCCTTGAGGTAGTCCATCTCGTAGAGGTGCTCGCGCCACTTGCGGTCCAGCACGCTCAACAGCACCTGGCGTTCCAGGTTGCGCATGCTGCCCTCGCCCGCGAGACCGTCGATCTCGGATTCGCGTTTGTCGTAGGCGGAATGCGCGTCGTCGAGCAGCGCGTCGAGCAGTTCCTCGCGGCCCAGGTCGCCCGCCTCGCCGGCCTCGACCTCACCGGTGAGGTCCTTGGCGTCGACGCCGATCGGGTACAGCGTCTTCAGCGCGCCCCACAGCTTGTCCAGATCCCAGTCCTCGACGTAGCCGTCGGCGGTGGCGCCGTTGACGTAGGCGGTGATCACGTCGGTGATCATCTCCTGCACCTGGCCCTCCATGTCCTCGCCATTGAGGATGCGGGCGCGCTCGGCGTAGATCACCTTGCGCTGCTGGTTCATGACCTCGTCGTACTTGAGGACGTTCTTGCGGATCTCGAAGTTCTGCTGCTCGACCTGGGTCTGCGCCGACTTGATGGCGCGGGACACCATCTTGGCCTCGATCGGCACATCGTCGGGCAGGTTGAGCCGGGTCATGATCGACTCCAGCGCCGCGCCGTTGAAACGCCGCATCAGCTCGTCGCCCAGCGACAGGTAGAAGCGGGACTCGCCCGGGTCGCCCTGCCGGCCGGACCGACCGCGCAGCTGGTTGTCGATACGCCGCGACTCGTGGCGCTCGGTGCCCAGCACGTACAGGCCGCCCGCCTCGCGCACGGCCTCGGCGTCCGCGTCGACCTGCTGCTTGACCCGGTCCAGGGTGGCGTGCCACTGGGCCTCGTACTGGTCGGGGGTCTCCACCGGGTCCAGGCCCTGCCGGCGCAGCAGGATGTCGGCGATGATGTCCGGGTTGCCGCCCAGCACGATGTCGGTACCACGACCGGCCATATTGGTGGCGACGGTGACCGCGCCCGGGCGACCCGCCTCGGCGACGATCTGCGCTTCCTGCTCGTGGAACTTGGCGTTCAGCACCGAGTGCGCGATGCCGCGCTTGGTCAGCAGCTTGGACAGGTACTCCGAGCGCTCGACCGAGGTGGTGCCGACCAGGACCGGCTGGCCCAGCTCGTGCTTCTCCTGGATGTCGTCGGCGACCGCGGCGAACTTGGCCTCTTCGGTCTTGTAGATCAGGTCGGACTGATCCTGGCGGACCATCGGCTTGTTGGTCGGGATCGGCACCACGCCCAGGCCGTAGGTCTGGTGCAGCTCGGCCGCCTCGGTCTCGGCGGTACCGGTCATGCCCGACAGCTTGTCGTACAGGCGGAAGTAGTTCTGCAGCGTGATGGTGGCCAGCGTCTGGTTCTCCGGCTGGATCTCCACGCCTTCCTTGGCCTCGATGGCCTGGTGCATGCCCTCGTTGTAGCGGCGGCCCACCAGGATTCGGCCGGTGAACTCGTCGACGATGATGACCTCACCGTCGCGGACGATGTAGTCCTTGTCCCGGGTGTAGAGCTCCTTGGCCTTGATGGCGTTGTTCAGGTAGCTCACCAGCGGCGAGTTCGCGGCCTCGTAGAGGTTGTCGATGCCCAGCTGGTCCTCGACGAACTCGACGCCCGCCTCGTGCACACCGATGGTGCGCTTCTTGATGTCGACCTCGTAGTGCAGGTCCTTCTTCAGCAGCGGCGCGATGCGCGCGAACTCCGCGTACCACTTCGAGGAGGCGTCGGCC
The DNA here is from genome assembly GCF_053602115.1 of Nocardia sp. NPDC004582. Lineage (NCBI taxonomy): Bacteria > Bacillati > Actinomycetota > Actinomycetes > Mycobacteriales > Nocardiaceae > Nocardia > Nocardia sp. NPDC004582. Next base: position 3,105 of record NZ_JBSGCY010000146.1, read on the forward strand.
GGACCCGAGATGATCAGCGGGGTGCGCGCCTCGTCGATCAGAATCGAGTCGACCTCGTCGACGATGGCGAAGTTGTGCCCGCGCTGGACCAGATCGTCCAGCGTGTGGGTCATGTTGTCGCGCAGGTAGTCGAAGCCGAACTCGTTGTTCGTGCCGTAGGTGATGTCGGCGGCGTAGGCCTCGCGGCGCTCGGCCGGGGTCATGCCGCCCAGGATCACGCCGACCTCGAGGCCGAGGAAGCGGTGCACGCGGCCCATCCACTCGGAGTCGCGCTTGGCCAGGTAGTCGTTGACGGTGACGACGTGCACGCCCTCGCCGGAGATGGCGTTGAGGTAGGCGGGCAGCACACAGGTCAGGGTCTTGCCCTCACCGGTCTTCATCTCCGCCACATTGCCGATGTGCAGAGCGGACCCGCCCATGATCTGCACCTTGTAGTGCTTCTGGTTGAGCACTCGCCAGGACGCTTCCCGCGCGGTCGCGAAGGCCTCCAGCAGCAGCTCGTCGAGGGTCTCGCCCTCGGCGTAGCGCTGCTTGAACTCCGCGGTCTTGGCCTGGAGCTCGGCGTCGGAGAGCGCCGTGAACTCCTCGTCGAGGGCGATGACCTCGTCCGCCAGGCTTGCCAGCCGCTTGACCGTGCGACCTTCACCAATCCGTAGCAACCTTGAAAAACTCAGCGCAGGCACGGGTCTTGTAGTCCTCTGGTCGGTGTTGTCGGTAGCCCCCACCATGGCGGAAGGCCTGCGCGCGGGCGCGCATTCACAAGCCATGGTAATCCGGCCCCCATCGTAGGTGCTGAACTGCGCACGGGACTGCCCGGGCGCTGAGGAGAAGCTGTGAAAACGCGACGGCCGCGGCACTGCTCCCGACCCTCGGCGAACGCCCAGCGAATGGCCTTGTGGCCCGGGCTGATTCGAGACCCCTGACGTACCATGTAGGGGATCCGGCGTGCGGCGGTCCGCGTCCGCGCACCCGGAGCGACGGCACCGACGCCGGTGCGCGATCTCGGGCAGTGCGGCCCATCCATTCCCCCAGGTGATCGGATTGCGATAGCTTTCCTGCAGGCGGCTCGTGCCGCGTGAAAGCCGGCGCCACGGCAGGGGGAAAACTGCGGGGCGCGGGCAGGAATAAGGGAGTAGCGGGCAGCGTGATCACCAGACTGACGCCGCAGGACGCGTCGTTCTACCGGCTGGAATCCAGCAGCAACCCCATGCACATCGGCTCGCTGGCGATCCTGCGCAATCCCACGCCGGCCGGTAATTCCGGGCCGGGGCCGCTGGATTACGACCGGCTGGTGTCGCTGGTCGAGTCGCGGCTGCCGCTGGTGCCGCTGTACCGGCGCAAGGTGCGGGAGATCCCGTTCGCGCTGGGCCGCCCGATCTGGGTGGACGACAGCCACTTCGACATCACCTACCACGTGCGGCGCTCGGCGCTGCCCGAGCCGGGCACCGACGAACAGCTGCTGGACCTGGTGGCCCGGCTGGCGTCGCGCCCGCTCGACCCGAGTCGCCCGCTGTGGGAGATGTACCTGGTCGAGGGCCTGTCCGAGGGCCGCTGCGCGATCTTCACCAAAACCCATTCCGCCCTGGTGGACGGCGACAGCGCGCTCGAGATCGGGCATGTGATCCTCGACACCTCGACCGCGCCCCGCGAGGTCGCCGACGACGCCTGGGTCGCCCACCGCGAACCCGCCGAACTGGAACTGCTGCTCGGCGCGGTCGCGCACCTGGCCACCCAGCCGCGCGAGGGCCTGGAGGTGGCCCGCCACCATGTCGCCGAGGCCTTCGCCATGGTCGACGCCACCGGAAAGGCCGTGGCGAAGCTGGTGTCCATGGTCCGCACCGCGGCCATCGGCGCACCCGACAGCCCCCTGAACACCCGCACCTCCCGCAATCGCCGATTCGAGGTGGTGCGCACCGATCTCGAGGACTACCGCAAGATCCGCAAGCGGTTCGACTGCTCCATCAACGACGTGATCCTCGCGGTGGTGACCGGCGCGCTGCGCAATTGGCTGCTCTCGCGCGGGCAGGTGCTGACCGAGGCCGACGCGCTGCGCGCGGTGGTCCCCATGTCGGTGTACGCCGACGGTCCGCACGGAGAGCTGAAACCCGCGGGCGAGGTCACCTCGCTGCTGCTGGATCTGCCCGTCGGCGAACCGAATCCGGTGATCCGGATCGAGCACATCAAGCACGCGACCGAGGCGCACTCCCGCCATCAGCGCGGGGTGCGGGCGCGCACGCTGGTGCACATGGCCGGATTCGCTCCGGCGAGCCTGCATGCCATGAGCGTGCGCTCGGCGAGTACTTTTGCAGAACACACGTTCAATCTGGTGATCACCAACGCGCCGGGTCCGCAGCAGCCCATGTACATCGGCGGCGCGCGGATGCTGGAGATGTACCCGGTATCGCCGTTGCTGCGCTTTCAGGCTCTGAGTATCGGGCTCACGTCCTACGACGGGCGGGTGTTCTACGGACTCACGGCCGATCGCGACGCCATGGCCGATATCGCGGTGCTGACCGCTTCGGTGCACGAGTCGATGGAGGAGATGCTCGGTGCCTGCGTCCAGTGAGTCGTCCGCCGTATCGAAGAAGCTACGGGTCTACGTCCCGGCCACGGTGCCGATGCTGCGGGAACTGGTGCGGGACCGGGAGATCCGCGCGCTCAACGACACCGCCTTCGCGGTGACCCCCGCCCTGCGCGAGGCCTACGCCTCCGGTGACGACGAGGAACTCGCCGAGGTCGCCATGGCCGAGGCCGCGCGCGCCTCGCTGCGGCTGCTCGCCGAGGAACAGGCCGCCGCGGACCTGGGCGGCGAGGACGTCGGCGACGAGGCGGGCGAATCCGCGCCCCGCGGCCCGATCTTCCGCCGCGCGGTGATCGCCGCCGACGTGACCGGCGCGACCCTGCGCCCGGACCTCGACGACGCCGTGGTCCGGCTCTCCGCCGCCATCCCCTACGACCGCATCGCGTCGATCCACGTGGACCTGGCCGAGGCCGAGTCCGAGGTGGCCAAGGCCGTCGAGGTCATCGACGCCGCCGACATGGGCGACGCGGACGCCGAATTCGTCCTCGGCGACGCCGAGGACCACCAGTTGGCGTGGTACGCCGCCCAGGAACTTCCGTTCCTCCTCGATCTGCTCTGACCATCCGGCGAAGCCCGCCCATCACCGCCCTCGATCCGAGCCCCCGGTTCGCGGAATCGGGGGCTCGGGAGCTTCGAGAGGTACTCCGAACCTACGATGCCGTAACCTGGCTGTGATGGTTGCCTGTCACATGGGCAGCCGGTGCGCGACGAAGCGCTGACCAGCGTGCACGACGACAGAAAGCTTCTGGGATATGGCATCGAAGAGTGGCGGATTCTCCGTGCGAGGACTGCGCGAATGGCTGGAGGCCCCGGTGGCCGAAGGCGGGAACGCCGGGCGGACTCCGCTCGACGCCCTGCGCGGGGCCGCGGCCCGGATCACCACTCCCCTGCTGCCCGACGACTACCTGCACCTGGTGAACCCGCTGTGGTCGGCGCGCGAGCTGCGCGGCCGCATCGTGGAGGTCCGCAAGGAGACCGCGGATTCGGCCACCCTGGTGATCAAGCCCGGCTGGGGCTTCGACTTCAAGTTCTCCCCCGGCCAGTACATCGGCATCGGCGTGCTGGTGGACGGCCGCTGGCACTGGCGCTCGTATTCGCTGACCTGCCCGCCGGATTGGACCGGTGACGACACCCACAAGGGCCGCCGGCTCATCTCCATCGCGGTGAAGGCGATGCCGGAGGGCTTCCTGTCCAGCCATATCGTCTCCGGCGTCCCGGCGGGCACCATCGTGCGCCTGGCCGCGCCCCAGGGCGGTTTCGTGCTGCCGGATCCGGCGCCGCGCAAGGTGCTGTTCCTGACCGCCGGCTCGGGCATCACCCCGGTGATGGCCATGCTGCGCACCATGGATCGCCGCGACGCGGTGCCGGATGTGCTGCACGTGCACTCCGCCCGCACCCCCGACGACGTGATGTTCGGCGACGAGCTGCGCGAATTGCACGACCGCCGTCCCGGTTTCACCGCCCACCTGCACCTCACCGGCGAGAACGGCAAGTTCGCGCTCGCCGATCTGGACACCGTGTGCCCGGACTGGCGTGAGCGCGAGACCTGGGCCTGCGGCCCGCTGCCCATGCTGGACGAGATCGAAAAGCATTGGGCCGCAGCCGGTATCGAGAACAAGCTGCATGTGGAGCGGTTCGAGATCGAGCGCAGCGCCACCGCCGAGGGCGGCACGGTCACCTTCGCCAAGGCCGGCCGCGCCGTCGAGGTGGACGGCGCGACCACGCTGCTGCAGGCCGGGGAGAGCGCGGGCGTGCAGATGCCGTTCGGCTGCCGCATGGGCATCTGCCAGACCTGCGTGGTGACCGTGACCGAGGGGCATGTGCGGGATCTGCGCAACGGCAAGGAACACCGCGCCGGGGACAAGATCCAGACCTGCATCTCCGCGGCCGCGGGCGACTGCACCCTCGAGGTCTGACCGACACCGCCTCGGGCCCGACCCACACCGCACCATGTGAGACGCCCCGCCCGAGAACGGCTACCCTCGATAGCAATCGAGCCTGACCGGCCCCGTTCGGGGCCGCCCATCCGCGCAGCGGTGCGAGGCAGATCAACCACGGAAGGACCTGCCGGTGGCCATCACCGACATCAAGGCGTTCGCCCATCTGACGGCGGCCGATATCGAGACTCTGGGTCAGGAGCTCGACACCATCAAGCGCGATGTCGAGCATTCACTCGGCGAGCGTGACGCGCGCTACATCAAGCGCACCATCGCCGCGCAGCGGATCCTCGAGGCGGCCGGTCGCGCCACCCTGTTCGCCTCGAAGAAGCGCTGGGCCTGGCTGACCGGCACCGCCCTGCTCTCGGTCGCGAAGATCATCGAGAACATGGAGCTCGGGCACAATGTCAGCCACGGGCAATGGGATTGGATGAACGACCCGGAGATCCACTCCACCACGTGGGAGTGGGATATGACGGGGACGTCGGCGCAGTGGAAGGCCGCGCACAACTACTCGCACCACATGTACACCAACATCCTCGACATGGATGACGATCTGGGCTTCGGCATCCTGCGCATGACGCGCGACGAGGAGTGGAAGCCGATCAACCTGGTGCAGCCGGTCGCGAATCTGTTCCTGGCCGCGCTGTTCGAGTGGGGCATCGCGCTGCACGATCTGGCCGCCACCAAGGAGCAGATGGGCATCCCGCCGAGCCAGATCTTCCCGCCGCGACACATCGTCAACGAGCCGAACAAGGCGTTCTGGCGCAAGGCCGGTAAGCAGATCGCCAAGGATTTCGTGATCTACCCGGCGCTGACCGGTCCGGCGTGGAAGTCGACGCTGAAGGCCAATGCCACCGCGAACCTGGTCCGCAATCTGTGGGCCTACGCGGTCATCTTCTGCGGCCACTTCCCCGACGGCGCGGAGAAGTTCACCGAGGAGCAGTTCGAGAACGAGACGCAGGGCGAGTGGTACCTGCGGCAGATGCTGGGCAGCGCGAACTTCGACGCGGGACCGGCCATGGCGTTCATGAGCGGCAATCTGAGCTACCAGATCGAGCACCACCTGTTCCCGGACCTGCCGAGCAACCGCTACGCGCAGGTGTCGGTGAAGGTGCGCGAGCTGTGCGACAAGTACGACCTGCCCTACACCACGGGCTCGCTGGGCAAGCAGTACCTGCTGGCGTTCCGCACCATCCACAAGCTGGCGCTGCCGGACCAGTGGCTGAGGCGGACCGCCGACGACGCGCCGGAGACCTCCTCGGAGCGCAAGTTCGCGGGCATCTCACTGCCGGCGTGGAACGGTTCGGAGTGGCTGGCCGAGCACAACAAGTCCGGCGAGTGGCTGGCCGTGCACAACGCGTCGGAGTGGCTGGCCGAGCATCAGCCGAGCTGGGGCCTGGATCCGGAGACGGGTGCGCGGCGCGGGCTGCGGTCGGCGTTGCAGGAGGCCAAGGTGGTGCTCAAGGAGAAGGCCGCGCACGAGAAGCAGGTGCTGCGCGAGGCCAAGGAGGCGCTGCGCGAAAAGGCTTTGGCGGAAAAGGCTTTGCTGACCGAGAAAGCTCAGCGCGAGGGCTGGTTCTCGCGTAAGCTTCGCCGCAATCGCTAGCAGACGCACGTCGCGAAAACAATGCGGTATTCGACACGGTAGAGATTCGATCGTCGCAACCTACGGGACCGTAACCTACGGTACTGTAACCAGCATGGCGATCTCGGATGTCAAGGAATACGCGCACCTCACCCCGGAGGATGTCGAAGCGATCGGGGCGGAGCTGGACGCCATCCGCCGCGAGGTCGAATCATCCCTGGGTGACAAGGATGCCCGTTACATCCGCAATGTGATCCGTCTCCAGCGTGGCCTCGAAATCAGTGGCCGCACAGTGCTTTTCGCTAGTCTGTTCCCGCCCGCGTGGCTGGCCGGCGTCGCCCTGCTGGGCACCGCCAAGATCATCGAGAACATGGAGATCGGCCACAATGTGATGCACGGGCAGTGGGACTGGATGAACGATCCGGAAATCCACTCCACCAAATGGGAATGGGACAATGCCGGCCCGTCCGAGCATTGGAAGATCACCCACAACTTCCTGCACCACAAGTACACCAACGTGCTGGGCATGGACGACGACATCGGCTACGGCCTGCTGCGCGTCACCCGCGATCAGCGCTGGTCGCCGTTCTACCTCGGCCAGCCCGTGTACAACCTGCTGCTGCAGATGTTCTTCGAATACGGCGTCGCGATCCAGCACCTGGAGCTGGGCAAGGTCGCCAAGAAGAAGTGGGCCCCGGGTTCTCCCGAGCGGATCCAGTTCGAAGCCGACCGCAAGCTGGTGCTGAAGAAGATCGGCAAGCAGGCCGCCAAGGACTACCTGATCTTCCCGCTGCTCACCGGCCCCGCCTTCCTGGGCACGCTGACCGCGAACCTGGCCGCCAACGTGGTCCGCAATGTGTGGACCAACGCGGTCATCTTCTGCGGCCACTTCCCCGACGGCGCGGAGAAGTTCACCAAGTTCGACTGCGACAACGAGACCCAGGGCGAGTGGTACCTGCGCCAGATGCTGGGCTCCGCCAACATCTCCGGCGGCAAGCTCATGCACTTCATGAGCGGCAACCTCTCGCACCAGATCGAGCACCACCTGTTCCCGGACATCCCGTCCAACCATCTGGCCGAGATCGCGGTGCGGGTGCGGGCGCTGTGCGAGAAGTACGACCTGCCCTACACCACCGGTTCGCTGCCGGTGCAGTACGCCAAGTCGTGGCGCACCATCATGAAGCTGTCGCTGCCCAACAAGTACCTGCGCCGTTCCACCGATGACGCTCCGGAAACCAAGTCGGAGAAGATGTTCGGCGGCGCCGCCAGCGTGGACCCGCGGACCGGCCGCCGCCGCGGCCTGCGCACCGCGCTGCAGGAGGGCCGCCGCAAGCTGGCCCGCCGCGAACCCGCCATGGCGGGCTAGTCACCAGACGACCGTGAACGCCTCCCACCGGACTCCCGGAGGGAGGCGTTTTCGCTGTGGAGGGCTGCCAGGATCGGCCGATCTCCGGCCTGGTTCACTGGATCGCGTGTGTTCCGAAGGCCCGATCAGCCCCCTCGAATGTCTGAGCGTCTACGACGCCATCAAGTTGCGTCGTGACGTCCGCGCCGAATTCACCGGCGAGGTGGTCGACGACGCCACCCTGCTGCGAATTCTCGAGGCGGCCCATCGCGCGCCCAGCGTCGGCAATTCCATGCCGTGGGATTTCGTGGTGCTGCGCGATCCGGGCACGCTCGGCAAGTTCGCCGACCACGTGGCCGAGAAGCGGCAGGAGTTCAACGATTCGCTGCCCGCCGACCGCGCCGAGACCTTCAATCCGATCAAGATCGAGGGCATCGTCGAGAGCGGCACCGGCATCGTGGTGACCCACAATCAGGCCCGCGGCGGCACCCACGTGCTCGGTCGGGCCACGGTACCCGAGACCGGCATCTACTCCACCATCCTGGCCATCCAGAACCTGTGGCTGGCCGCCACCGCCGAGGGCGTGGGCGTCGGCTGGGTGAGCTTCTACGACGAGCCCTTCCTGACCGGCCTGCTCGACCTGCCGCCCGGCGTGAAGCCGGTGGCCTGGCTCTGCGTCGGCCCGGTCCATGAATTCCAGCAGGTCCCGGACCTGGAGCGGTTCGGCTGGCGCAATCGCCGCCCGCTCGAATCGGCCATCCACTGGGAGCGGTTCACGCCGCGCTGCGACGACTGACCCCGGACTCGCGAAACCCCGATCCGCACACGCGGATCGGGGTTTCGTCGTTCAGCGGGATCGTGCCGCAGCCCAGGCCACAGCGATGTGAACATACGAAATTGCTCTATCGGTCACATGTGACCGACCGTGCATAGTTATCGGCCAGTTGCCGCGACCACGCTTGTGGCCGCCCGTCACCCCTCGGGTTCGGCCAGCCGCCGGGCCACCTCGGCGGCCAATTCCGCGCCGGTCGCCTCGCGCAGCGCTTCCACCAGGGAGGCGCGCAGGACGTCGTCGCGGGTGAGGAACCCGGCCGCGATCAAGCCTTCGATCGGGCTCACCCCGTAGGTGCGGCTGAACGCGATGACCGTTTCCGCGACCGGCGAGTCGACGCTCAGGTGCCGGGACACCCGCATCTGGTTGGTGCCCATCCGCGCGGCGATGGCGCGGTCACTGTCGCCGTTCGATACCGCCTGTTTCCACTCCCGGAAACCCACACCTCGATTGTGTGCCGGATGTGTTCCGCGCGGCAATCATTCCGAGTCGCGCGGCGGGTCCGGCCGAGTCGCGTGGCGGGTCGGCTCAGCGCAGCGCGTCGGTGGGGCGGTGCCCGATGACGGACACGTCGTCCAAGGTGACCACGGGATCCCCCGAGTCGTTCTTGCCGTTGATGGTGATGGTCCCGCTGAACTCGTCACCCTGCTTGACCGAATCCCGCACCGGTCCGGTGAGCTCCACTCGCGCCCCGTCGATGGTGTAGTACCGGGTCGGCTCGCCGTGTACGAACCCGAGCGTCCAGACCGCCGCGTCCGAATACACCAGCCCGTAGACGGGATACCGTTCCCCGACGTGGTGTCCGGCGTCGTGCAGCCGCAGCTTCAGGTCGGAGACCGGTTGCCCGCCCTCGGATCCGGTGGCCGGAAGAGGCAGCGCCGCAGCGCTTCCCGCCCCGGCGATCCCCGCCGCGAGCACGACCGCCGCGGTGCCGATCATCGTCCTGCCGCCCATGATCCGCCTCCGCCCAGCTCGTTTCCCCAGGGATACCCATTCGATGCCGGGTCGCCACCAAAGATTTTCGATCCGCCCGCCGGAAACCCCGTTCCGCTGTACCGGATCGGCGTCTCACCTGTGGGAAGACACATGTGTGCCGAATTCGGCGCCGCGGCGCATTCGCGTAGCGAACACCCGCGAGACACGGCCACCCAGCAGTCGCACCGGTGGCGCGGAAGCGTGTCGGCTAGACGGCTTCCAGCACCGACCGACCGACGGCGAGCGCCCTTGTTGACATCCTCTCCGGCCCGAGGGCCGGAGATTCCTCCTGCGACGCCTGAACGCCGCTCCGGTGGGTTCCTGCTTCACCGGGACGCGCCTACCGCTACGCGACAGGACTTACCATCCCTCCGCAGGCGTTTAACCTGTCCGCCCGTCCGGCGGCCAGGATATTGATCGCCGCGTTCACATCGCGGTCATGAGTGACACCGCATGTGCACGTCCATTCCCGCACATGCAACGGCTTGTTCTCCCCGACCGCCCCGCACACCGAACACAGGCGGGTCGAGGGGAAGAAGCGGTCCACCTTGGCGAACGTGCGCCCGTACCGGGCGGCTTTCTCCTCCAACATGCGGGTGAACACGCCCCACCCCGCGTCGTGCACCGACTTCGCCAGGCGGGTACGGGCGAGACCCTTCACGCACAAGTCCTCCACAAACACCGCTTGGTTGTCGCGGATGATTCGGGTGGAATTCTGGTGCGCCCAGTCCCGCCGCGTATCGGCCACTTTCGCATGCGCGCGAGCGAGTTTCACTCGCGCTTTGGCGCGATTTCTCGAGCCTTTATCCTTGCGGGACAGTGCTTTTTGCGCTTTCCGTAACCGGCGTTCGGCGTGGCGCAGGAAACGCGGCGAAGCGATGGTCTTTCCATCCGAGAGCACCGCGAACGTCGACAAACCCAGGTCGATACCGACCTCGGAATCCGATTTGGGCAACAGTTGATCGTCGGCCAGCACGACGAACGACGCGAAGTACCGGCCCGACGCGTCCTTGATGATCGTCACCGACGACGGATCGGACGGCAGGTCCCGCGACCACGCGACCCTCACGTCTCCAATCTTTGGCAGACGCAACTTGCCACCTATGGTGATCGCGAACCTCGAATTCTTGGTGAACCGGATCGACTGCCGATTGTCCTTGCGCGACCGGAACCTTGGCAGCGCGACCCGGGCACCCTTGCGTTGCCCGGTAACCGAGGCGAAAAAGTTGCGGTAGCCGGTATTCAAGTCCGCCAACGCCTGTTGCAGAACCACCGATGACACCTCACTCAGCCACGCACGTTCCGGGGTCTTCTTCACCTCGGTCAGCCGTTTAGACAGTTCGGCGTCGCTGATCCTCACCCCGACCGCATGCGCTTGCCGCCGGGCGTGGAGTCCGTCGTTGTACACCACCCGCGCGCACCCGAACGCCCGAGCCAGCGAATTCGCTTGGCCGGGCGTCGGGTAGACACGGAAGTTGTACCGCAGCTGCACAACCACAGATTAGCGGTGGCTTATGAGTGACAACAGCGAAATACGCACAGGTAAACACTGCGTTTTCGCACTCCACATGCGTAAAAACACGAGCACCCCGGACAACAGGCGACCGGGGCCTGTCCCGTGGCCCCGGTCGAAAAGGCGGATGTCCCGAGTACCGCGACTACGCGAGCCTGATGAGCCCGTAGTCGAAGGCGTGACGACGGTAGACGACCGACGGTCGGTCGGTCTCCTTGTCCTGGAACAGGAAGAAATCGTGGCCGACCAGCTCCATCTGGTAGAGGGCGTCATCGACCGTCATGGGTATCGCGGGGTGCTGCTTGGTGCGCACGACATGGCCGGGACCGGCGGATTCGCCTTCCATCGCAGCCGAATGGTCGTGGGCCTCGGATCCGTTGTCGGAGAACAGCGATTCGTCCACCAGACCCGCGGTCGCCTCCGCGACCGAGATCGGCGTCTTGTCCCCGTGATGCACGCGACGGCGATCCTTGAGCCGGCGCAATCGGCTCTCGAGCTTCTCGACCGCGCCCTCAAGGGCGGCGTAGAAGCTGTCGGCGCAGGCCTCGGCCCGTACGATCGGGCCCTTGCCCCGCGCGGTGATCTCGATCCGCTGGCAGAGCTTGCGTTGACGACGGTTACGTTCGTGAGTGAGCTCCACGTCGAAGAGGTAGATGGTGGGGTCGAAGCGCTCCAGACGAGAGAGCTTGTCCGCCACGTGAATTCGGAAATGGTCGGGCACTCCGCCCTCCCCCAGGGTCCTGCCCTTGACCACGACGTCCGCCGTGGTGGCCCGACTGGCTGATTCGTCGATGACCTCGTCATCGAGCAGCACCGTGGTGCTTGCGTTCTTCGCTGAGAGTCGTGAAGAAGTCGTCACGCGTACCTCCCGGATCTGGCCGCACAAGCCGCTCGTGCGGCGGGATTGAAACGTGTGCCGACCGATGGAACTCGCATCGGCACATATGTCCGAGGCGCCACCTCCAAACTTGCGGTTCGGGTGTCTGATCGCCAACCTAGTGCGCCAGCGACCTGTCCGCCAGTGTTCACGCAAATTTCGAAGAATCAAGCAGCGCAGGTAACCAGCACGGCACGCACGGCGATCCGCGCGGCGGTGAGCGCGCGGACCGATTCGGTCACCGTGGCACCGGTGGTCAACACGTCATCGATCACCACTACCTCGGCATTTGCCGGAAACAGGGCACTCGGTGGCCGGGTGGTGGCTACCATGATCCGCCCGTGCAGATTGTGCTGGCGATCGCGGTGCCCGAGGCCCACCGAGTCACGCACCCCAGGACCCATGCACAACACGCGTACCAGCCGGCAACCCGGTAGCCAACCCGCCGCGACGCGCGCGGCACGCACCACCGGAACGGCCGCCGCCGGATCGGCGAGAACGGCGGCGTGCCAGGCGGTTTCGGGTCCGTCGAAGGTGT
>NZ_JBSGCY010000147.1:0-15053 GCF_053602115.1 Nocardia sp. NPDC004582
GGCCCGGTGCCGGGCCCCGGCCGGGCGCGCCGGGGTGCGGCACACGATCGGTTCGCCCTCGAACCACACCACCGCGCCCGCCGCGGGCGCGAGTCCCTCGATGAGCGTGCCGATTCCGCGCTGGGGCAGCTCCGGCGCCCGCCGCCGCGGTTCGTCGATGAACAGGGCGGCGGCCCGCGCGGGCGGCGCGGCGACCCGGTCCACGGTGAACGCGGCGTCGCTGCCCCGGTAGTACTCGACCGCGGTTCCGGCCAGCACGGCGGTCACCGATCCGTGCAGGAAGATGGCCAGCCCACCGGTGTCGGCGGTGGACAGGATGCCGAATTCGATGGGTTGCCCGGGCGAGATCCGCTCGGCCTCCTTCATCAGCCAGCGGGTGGCCTGCCGGGCGATCTGCCGGCCGGGTCCGTCCGGGACCAGATCGGTGGCGTCGGCGACCAGATCCCCCAGCGCCCGCACCGCCACCACGGCCCGCGATTCGGGCGTGATCGCGCCCCGCTCCCGATGCGCGACCAGGATCACCGCTCCCGCGACCCGGCCCAGCGCGTGCCCGCCCGCGACGACCTCGACCTGCCGATCCATCACGGGAACCGGCCCCCGGGAAGCACGCGACAGGGATCCTTCAGCACAGCCACCAGGTTACGTGCCCGTCCGGCACCGGCTACAGTCGCGGAGAGCAGCGGGGGGAGCCCCTGCGTCCGGCGAGGATCCAGGAGTTGATGCGATGGCGATGAGTCCTGGCACCGTCGTCGGCGGCTATCGGATCGTCCGGGTGCTCGGGTCGGGCGGTATGGGGACCGTCTATCTGGGCAAGCATCCCGAGTTGCCGCGGATGGACGCGCTCAAGGTGCTCTCGGCCGAGCTGACCAGCAACGAGGAGTTCCGCGGCCGCTTCGAACGCGAAGCCAATGTGGTTGCGGGCCTGGACCACCCGAACATCGTCGCGGTGCACAATCGCGGCGAGGAGAACGGGCAGCTGTGGATCGCCATGCAGTATGTCGAGGGCACCGACGCCTCGGCCGAGCTCAAGCGCGATCCGGCCGCCATTCCGCCGCTGCGGGCGCTGTCCATCGTCACCCAGATCGGGCGCGGCCTGGACTACGCGCACCGGCGCGGCCTGCTGCACCGGGACGTGAAGCCCGCCAACTTCCTGCTCTCCACCGCCGCCGGTGAGGACGAGCGCGCGCTGCTGGCCGACTTCGGGGTCGCCAAGTCCACCGAGGACACCACCGAACTCACCCAGACCGGCAGCTTCGTCGCCACCATCGCCTACGCGCCGCCGGAGCAGCTATCGGGGCTGCCGCTCGATCACCGCGCCGACATCTACAGCCTGGGCTGCTCCTTCTTCAAGCTGCTCACCGGCCGGAACCCGTATCCCGCGACGCAGCCGGCGCTGGTCATGATGGGCCACCTGCACGAGCCGCCGCCGCGCGCCACCGATGTCGACCCGTATCTGCCCGCCGCCCTGGACCAGGTCTTCGCGCGGGCGATGGCGAAGAATCCGGCCGAACGGTTCAACTCCTGCCGCGAGTTCACCGAGGCCGCCACGGCCGCGCTGGTGCCGGGCTACAACCCGGTGTCCACCACTACTTCGCCGACCTATCCGATCCAGATCGCGCCGCCGGGCCTGCTGGCGGCCGGTGAGACCCAGGGCCGCATACCGGTTTCCGCGTCCGAGCCCACCGAACTGGTCCGGCCGGCACGCAATCGGACCCGGCTCTACCTCGGCATCGGGGCGGCGACGGTCGCCGCCGCGGTGGCGGTCGGCATCGGCATCGTCGCCAGCGGTGGCGACGAGACCGGTTCCGCCGCACCGACGTCCGCCGTCCCCGCCGCGAATACGGTCCCGAGCTCGGTGGACCAGGCCCGCCAGGACAATCCCGCGTTCCAGGGCAAGTCCATCACGGTCGTCGACGTGACCGGCGACGACTACAACACCAAATACAGCATCTACCTGACCGGCAGCGATCAGGCGAAATACCTGGAGAGCCTGGGCTTCGTCTACAACCCGCAGTACCAGCCCGCGGCCGGGGAGACCTCGCCGCGACCCTCCTCCGGCTGGGGCTCGCTGAAGGTGACCGACAACTCCTACATCATCGCGGTCCGCAGCGACGCCAAGGCGGGCGGCGGTGGCCTGCTCGGCCTGCCCAGCGAGATCAGCAGCTCCCGCGCCATCGTGGTGCCGGTCGACGACCCGTCCGCGGTCGCGGCGATCCGCAATTGGACTCCCGAATCCGGTCCGACCCTGCTCACCAAACTGGTGCCGGTCCTGCACAACCGGATCAAGTAGGGTTTGGCGGGTCAGTCAGTTCTGGGGAGGGGAACCCATGCGTCAGCGCTTGCGCGCAGCCATGTCCGCGGCTTTCGCCGTCACGGTGGTGCTGACCGCCGCGTGCGGCTCGGATCCGGGGCCCGCCGCCCCCGCCGAGCCCGTCATCGATCTGGCCAAGCTCGACACCGGCAACCTGATCACCCAGCCCAAGAAGTACGACAAGGCCGAGAGCAAGGAGCTCGGCCGCGCCGTGCAGGCCGAGCGGCTGGCCAATTACCTGCCACTGCCGTCGGAGATCAATCCGGCGGTCAAATATCCCGCGGCCGCGGTGAACGGCGCGATCCGTCCGTTCATCGATCTCGGGTCCAGCGCCATGAAGATCCGCACCAACGCCAAGGCCGCCGACCTGCGGGCCGCGGCGCCCGGCTTCCTGTCCGGCTACGTCACCACCGGCAACTCCGACAAATCGCCGGGGTTGTCGTACGAGTTCGCGAACACGGTGCTGATCTTCACCGACGACGCGGCGGCCCAGGCGGCCGCGCAAGCGATGGGCCAGGCCGATTTCGACGCGGCCCCCAGCGAGCGCCTGCACCTGGACAAGTACCCGGACGCGTTCGTCTACCTGGACAAGTCCTACGACTTCAACGCCACCGTCCGATCCTGGTACGCCACCGGCCGATACGTCATCTACGGCTACGTGTGGGACGACGTGATGGCGGAGACCAAGATCAGCGATCCGGCCACGCTACTGGCCCGCGTCCAGCTCGGCATCGACGTGATCCCGGGCGCGCTCGCGAAGTTCCCGGCCGTCGCGCCGGATCAGCTGACCGAGCAGCCCGTCGATCTGGACGGCGTGCTCGGGCGGACGCTGCGCACCGTCGCCGACGATCAGTCCGAGCGCGGCATCCCCGGCGTGTACGACCGGCATGGCGGGCTGCAGATCTTCCCCGGCGACGACAACGCGGCGCTGTTCGAGAAGGCGGGCGTCGATCGGGTGGCGTTCGCCGGCGGCTACGTCTTCCGCGCCCGTGACGCCGCCGGGGCCGCGGACATCGTGGCCGAGCGCGCCCGCACCTCGCGCACCTTCCGGCCCGCCGACTCCCCCGCGAACCTGCCGAATGCCCAGTGCCGCAAGTACACCGGGCCGCAGCGTTTCTCGATCACCTACTACTGCTACGTCACCCACGGCCGCTTCGCCGGGGAGGTGGCGGCCAGCCAGCTGCTCGATGCCCAGCAACGGATCTCGGCGCAGTACGCCCTGTTCGTCAATGCGGAAAAGTGATCGGGAGGCGATGGGAATGATCTCGCGTTTTCGAATGACCGCTCTGCTCGCGATCACCGCGGCGGCGGTGGCCGGCTGCGGTTCGGCGGTCACCGGCACGGCGACCCCGGGTGAAATCGATATCCGCACACTGGATGTCGGCAAGTACTCGACCGCGCCGCTGGACCTGCGCTACGAGTACAACCCGCGTACGCGGCTGGCGACCGAGCTGGCGACGCAACGCCTGGCCGACCACGTGGTGAACGGCGCCGACATCGACCCGGCCTTCACCTTCGGCACCGGCGTGGTGTCGATGACCAATACCGAGACCGCCACCCGGGTGCTGGCCAACGCCACCGCACCGGTGCTCGACGCGAACAAGATGATGTTCGGACTCTCGGTGGGCCACACCGACAAACAGCCCGACAAGTCCGGCAAGACCGTGGAGGGCAGCTCCTTCACCACGGTCACCGTCCTCCAGTTCCGTGACGCGGCGGCCGCCGCCAAGGCCGCCACGGAACTGGACGAGGCCGACTTCGCGGTGTCCCCGGACGCCAACCAACGGGTGACGCTGCCGAAATACCCTGACGCCCACGCCCATTGGCGGCCCGGGGTCGCCAGCATCGGATCGACCGTCGCGCACGGCAATTACGTCGTGAACGCCTACGTCGGTGTGCCGGATCCGGAGCTGTCCAAGCTGACGGCCCTGGCCACGAAGGTCCTCGACGCGCAGTTGCCGCTCCTGGATTCCTTGCCGCCCTTGACCCCCGAGGGCCTGCTGCGCCTGCCGTTCGACGCGGACCACATGCTGCGCCGCACCCTCACTCCAGGGGAGGGATTCCTCCCCGATTTCCAGACCATGGCCGTGGCCGAACCGCGCGGCTTCCTGCATCGGGTCGCGGATCAGGGGTACTGGCGGCGGATCGTCACCGACAATGGCATCGATCGCTACTCGATCGCGGGCGCGGACTACGACGGTCCGTCGATGCTGTTCCGCACCCGGGACGCACAGGCCGCGAAACAGCTCGCCACCGCCATTATCGAACACGGCTATTCGGGCGTCGCGGACGCACCGGCCGGATTCCCGGACGGGAAGTGCGGGCAAACCACCGCCACCCCGGCGTCCAGCCTCACCCGCATCAAACGCTTCCGGTGCACGGTCAGCTATCGCCAGTACACCGCCGTGGTGGACTCCGACCAGATCGCCGACGCCCATCAACGGGCGGCCGCACAATACGCGTTGTTCGCGAACAGCACCTGGTAGCGACCATGTGAACTCCTTTCGCGCGGAGCGGGAACCGATGGGTCGTGGCCTACGTCCAAGCACTCAGAGGTCGTCCGCCCGCGAATCGGAAGGAGGCACCGTGGCCGGTGCATTCGAAGCCAGTAATGAGCTCATCCAGGCCAAGGCCCAGCAGTTCCAGAAGACCCACGACATGCTCATGCACAGCATCGCCGATCTGAAGCGCGATGAGGACGCCATGGTCGTGGGCTCGAATTGGCGGGGCGGGGCAGCCGACGCGTTCAACGCGTTCATGCAGCGCTATTACTTCCAGGCCGACAAGCTCAACGACAAGCTCATGCACACCGCCGAGACGCTGATCAAGGTCGGCTCGAATTACGAAGCGCACGACAAGGATTACGAATCCAAGGTCAACGCCCAGATCTCGAGCCTCGACCTCCCGGCAGTCTAGGAAAGGAGTCCACCATGGCAGCAGTCGACGGCCAGATCATCTCCGCCCATTTCGAAGGCGTCGCCGACGGCGCGAATTCGATCATCCGCCGCGCGGAGGCCATTCGCGACCAGCTCGAGGCCTTCCACCGCACGGTGGAGGAATTCGTGCAGAACAACTGGAAGGGTGATGCCAACGACGCGTTCGCGGACCTGCAGCGCCTGTGGAATCAGCATGTCCTCCAGCTCAACACCACCCTGAACGGCGCGGCCACCCTGGTCCGCACCGGCAACGCCGAACTCCAAGCCAAAGACACCGCCCTCGCAGGCCTGTTCTGAGCTCCCCCGCCTCCCCGTGACTTCAGCGGACGGCAGAGTGCCGTTGACTGTCGTGCATCCGTGCCGGCGGTCGGGAGCCGAACCGATTGTGGGGGTGCCCGGCGAGTTACCCCGGTCGGCACGAAATCAGTTGTCGCGTTGGAACACGAAGAAACTCACAGCGAATGGGCCCCTGCACTGTGCCGGGGGCCGTTCGCGTTGTGCGGATCCGGTGGGCGTGTTGTGCGGATCCGGCGGGGCGTGTGAGTTTTTCGCATCTGTTTCAGGGTTCGGCCGGGGGGAGCCAGCCGGTTTGGATCAGGTCCTCGTCCGTGCGGGTGCTGTAGGTGCCGCGGCCCGGGGGCATGAGGGCGGGGCGGGCGTTGCCGAAGAGGACGCCTTCGTCTCGGCTGCAGCTCATGGTCAGGGACGCGGCATCGAGTTCCTTGAGGCGGTTGAGGGTGGCCTCGTACATGGCGCGGCCCGCGCCGCCGGAGCGGCGGGCCAGGACGAGGTGGAAGCCGAGGTCGCGGGCGTGGGCGAGGTGGTCGACCAGGGCGTGCAGGGGGTTGCCGGTGGCGTTGGCGACCAGGTCGTAGTCGTCGACGAGGACGTAGAGTTCGGGGCCCTGCCACCAGGAGCGGTTCTTGAGTTGCTGCGGGGTCACGTCGGGGCCGGGCATGCGCTGGGTGACGTAGGCGGCGAGGTCGGCCATGTTCTGGGTGAACTGCGGTGCGGTGGTGCCGTAGCCCGCGAGGTAGCCCTGCGGGACGGTGCCGAGCATGGTGCGCCGGTAGTCGCCCAGGATGACGCGGGCCTGGTCGGTGGTGTTGGCCGCGCAGATGGACCGCACCAGGGACCGCAAGACGGTGGTCTTGCCGCATTCGGAGTCGCCGATGATCACCAGGTGCTGGCTCGCCGCCAGGTCCAGGAATACCGGGGCGAGCCGCGCCTCGTCGATGCCGAGCGGGAAGCGCAGGCACGGCTGGGAGCGGTCCACGGTCGCGGGCCAGTCCGCCGCCGCGCGCAACAGTTCGGTACGGGGCAGCCGCTCGGGCAGCATCCGCACCGCCGGCGCGGGCCGCCCCGGCGTCAGCCGGGCAATCGCCGAAACAGCGTGCGCTACACCGGTTCCCAATGAGGCGGGGTCGGGATCACCGTCCACGCGCGGGAGCGCGGTCAGCAGGTGCAGCCCGTCGGCGGTCATGCCGCGCCCCGGCCGGCCCATGGGCACCAGCGCCGCGAACCTGCGTCCGAGATCCGAGTCCATCGGGTCGCCGAGCCGCAGTTCGACGCGCGTCCCGATCTGGTCTTTGAGCGCGGGCCGCGCCTCGGCCCAGCGGTTGAGTGACAGCACCACGTGCACACCGTACGAAAGCCCTTGTACGGCAAGGTTCATGACGGTTTGGTCGAGCAGTTCGAATTCCTGGCGGAACGCGCCGTACCCGTCGATCACCAGGAACACGTCCCCGAACGGGTCCTCCCGCACGCCCGCCGCGGCGCCGTCGGCGTCGGGTCCGGCGGCGCGCAGCCGCCGGAACTCGGCCATGGATTCCACGCCGAGCCGCCGGAAGCCGGCTTCGCGGCGGCGCATGATGCCCACCATCTCGGCCACGGTGCGCCGCACCTGGTCGGCTTCCATCCGGCCGGCCACCGCGCCCACGTGCGGCAGTCCTGCCAGGCCGACCATGGTGCCGCCGCCGAAATCGAGCAGGTAGAACTGGACCTGTTCGGCGGTGTGCGTCAACGACATCGCCATGACCAGCGCCCGCAACGCCGTCGACTTGCCCGATTGCGGGCCGCCGACCACGGCCGCGTTCCCGCGCGATCCGGACAGGTCCACCACCATGGGGCCGCGGCGCTGGTCGTAGGGCCGGTCGACGAGGCCGATCGGGGCGCGCAGGGCCGCCAGCGGGCTCCAGTCACCGGTGAGAACGGACCGCGGCAGCAGCTGATCCAGGGTCGGCGCGTCCCCGAGCGGCGGCAGCCAGATCTCGTGGGCGGGCCGCCCGTGCCCGCGCACCCGCGACACCAGCGTCTGGAGGTTGGAGAGCTGATCCGCCTCGGCGGGCGCGGTCACCGGTTCCGGCCGCTCGGGCGGCGGAATCCGGTCCGCGGCACGAAATTCCACGCGCGCCGCGCTGAACGGGCGCACGGCCGCATCGACCTCGCCGGATCGGGTCACCGCCCCGTCCTCACGCCGCGCCATGCCACCGGTGTACGGCCCGGAGACATAGGCGGACTGGAACCGCTGGATCTCCCCCGCGTCGGACTTCAGGTAGCCGCCGCCGGGATTGCCGGGCAGGTTGTAGGCGTCCGGCACGCCCAGCACCTGCCGGGACTCGTTGGCGGAGAACGTCTTCAACCCGATCCGATAGGACAGGTGACTCTCCAGCCCCTTGAGCCGCCCTTCCTCGAGCCGCTGCGAGGCCAGCAGCAGGTGCACGTGCAGTGAGCGGCCGAGGCGGCCGATCATGGTGAACAGTTCGGCGAAATCCGGGTGCTGCGAGAGCAGTTCGGAGAACTCGTCGAGCACCACGAACAGCGCGGGCATCGGGTCGAGGTCCGCCCCCGCCGCGCGGGCCTTCTCGTATTCGGACACATTGGCGAAGTTCCCGGCCGCGCGCAGCAGTTCCTGGCGGCGGTTCATCTCTCCGGCGAGCGCGTCGCGCATGCGGTCGACGAGGTCGGCCTCCTCCTCCAGGTTGGTGATGATGGCCGCGATATGCGCCACCCCTTCCAGCCCGAGGAAGGTCGCGCCGCCCTTGAAGTCCACCAGTACGAATTCGAGCTGATCGGGTGAGTGGGTGGCGATGAGCGAGAGCACCAGGGTGCGAAGGAATTCCGACTTGCCGGACCCGGTCGCGCCGATGCACAGCCCGTGCGGGCCCATGCCGCCCTCGGCCGCCTCCTTGATGTCGAGTATCACCGGCAGCCCGTCGGCCCCGACGCCGAACGGCACCCGCAGTCGTTCGCGGCCGTACCGCGGCCGCCACGCGGTCTCGGGGGTGAATGCGCCGAGGTCGCCGAGTCCCAGCAGTTGCGCCCAGCTGGAGATCACCTCACCCTCGTCACCGCCGGTCTCGGCGGGACGCGGGGCCGGGGCCCGATAGGGCGCGAGCCGCCGCGCCGCCTGTTCGGCCTCGCGCGCGGTGATGCGGTCGATCACGGCGAAGCGTTCCATCGCTCCGGAGGGACCGCGCCCGGCGCACTCGCCGTCCTCCACCACCATCTGGATGCCGCGCGAGGCCGCCAGCCGGGGCGCGTACCCGCACAGGTCGATGACGGTGACGCCCTCGAACCCGTGCTCGCGCAACGGATCCTCCTCGGCCTCGAGCAGTCCGCCGTCGACCACCAGCACGATGTGGGTGAGTCCGGGATCCGCCGGCTGATTGCGGGAGTATCGAACCCGATTGCGCAGCAATGTATTCAGGTCGGCGTGGGCTTCCCGCATGGACCCGTACACCATGCGCCCGCTGCCCACCCCGTCCTGGGATTCGGGATGCTGGCCGTGCGGCAGCCATTTGGTCCATTCCCATTCGCGCACAGCCTCCGCGGGCCCGCAGACCACGGCGATCAGCACCTGGTCGGGGCCGTGGAACATGGCCAGTTGCAGCAGCATGGCCCGGGTGAGGTCGCGGGCCTGGACCCGATCGCCGGTGAGCTGGACGGCGGCGAAACCTTTCACGGCGAGGGCGGTCGGCAGGTCGGGGACGGTGGAGTGGGTGCGCACGAAGCGCCGCAGTGAGACCGCGGCGATGGGTTCGAGCTCCTCGACCGGACCTGTTTCCGGGGCGACCAGTCTCGTAGCAAGCCGCTGGCTACCAAGCCCGATGCGGACGTGGCAGAAGTCCTTGTCCCCCGGCCGGCGCTCCCACATCCGCGCGGTCCCGGCCAGCATCCAGATCAGCCCGGGCTCGGGATGACTCCATTCGACGGCCGCCCGCTGCTGCCCGGCCGTCACCTCCACGTCGCGGCGCACCTGATCCAGATAGCGCAGATAGTCCTTGCGGTCCTCGTCGGCCTCGGCCGCGTTCCGCCCCTTGCCGCCCTGCCCCGCATACATCCCGACCATGGAGAACACCATCATCATCGGGAACATCAGGCTCATCGGATTGGACGCGACACCGCCGCCGGAGGTGAACAGCAGCACTACCATGCCGAGCATGCCGGCGCCCATCACCACCGGCATCAGTTTGGCGAAGAGGTTGGCCGGTACCGCCCGCGGAATCTCCGGCGGCGGTTGCAGTGTCACTTCGCCACCGGGCGAGCGCGGCATCTCCCGGCGCGGGCGGCGGTGGAACCGTACGGTGCTCATCGCGGAAATTCCCCCGGAGGTTCGGGCGGTCAGTGTACGGACGGCAACCATCATGCCGTACAGTGCGGGCGTGACGCAGTCGCGGACGGATCAGCTCGAGGACTTCCGCGGCACCGTGCGCGCGCCGGATCTGGCGCGAGTCACCGTTCTGGCCAAACACACCCAGGTCGATATGGCCATTCCCGTGGATGTGCCGGTGGCCCTGATCATTCCGAGCCTGGTCGACCTGGTCGATCAGCACAACCGCGCCAACGACTTCGATCTCGACGGCGAATCGGTCGAGCCGCGCGCATGGGTGCTGGCCCGGGTCGGGCGACCGCCCTTCGCCAATTCCCTGAGCCTGAGCGAACTGGGCGTGCGCGACGGGGAGCTGCTCATGCTGCAGCGTGCCGAATACATCGCTCCCGCACCGCTCTTCGACGACATCATGGACAGCGTCGCCATCGCCGACGCCGACCATTTCCGCGGGTGGTCCCCGCGCACCGCCCGGCTGACCGGCTCCGCGCTGGCAGTGGCCGCCATGCTGACCGGCTGCTTCGGCCTGCTGGCCGTACCCGACGCCGTCCCGGCCTGGATCACCGCCGTCGTGGCCACCGCCGTCACCCTGCTGCTGGTCACCGCGAGCACCGTGCTCGCCCGCATCTACCGCGACCACGCGAGCGCCCTGGTGCTGGGCGGCTGCGCGCTACCGACCGCGTTCACCGCGGGCCTGCTCTACGTCCCGGACCACTATGGCTGGGCCAACGCGCTTCTCGGTTCGGTGCTGGCCGGGGCCACCGCCGTGCTGACCTGGCGGGTGACCGGAGTCGGGCCGGGATTGTTCATCGGCGCCGCGGCACTGGCGGTCTTCACGATCCCCGCCACCCTGACCGGTCTGCTCACCGATCTTCCGCAGCGTGCCGTCGGCGGCGGTGTCGCGGCCTTGGGGCTGGCCGGACTATCGCTGGCCCCAAGACTTTCCATGCTGCTCGCCGCGCTGCCGTTGCCGCCGGTCCCCGCGCCCGGGACCCCCATCGACCCCACCGAGGACGATCCCGACGACCACCGCGCCCTGCCGACGCTGGAGGCGCTGCGCGCGAAATCCGAACGGGCGCGCGACCATCTGGCCGGACTGGTCGCGGCCACCACCCTGGTGATCGCGACCGGGGCGGTGGCGAGCGTGGACCCGTCCGCCGCCCGGCCGTTCTGGCCTGGCCTGGCGTTGGCGCTGGCGTGTGCGGCGGTCCTGATGTTCCGCAGCCGCACCTACGCGGACGCGAGGCAGGCGGTGGTGCTCATCGCGGGTGGCGCGGCCATCGTATTGCTGGTGCTGATCGGCGCGGCCCTCACCCAACGGCAGCCGCTCACGGTATTCGGTGTGGCTACGGCGCTTTTCGCGGCCGCGCTGGTGCTGGGCTTCCTGGTGCCGCGACAGCAGGCGAGCCCGCCCATGCTCCGGGCGGTGGAGTTGCTGGAGTACGGGTTCGTGGCCGCCGTGGCGCCGCTCGCCTTCTGGGTGACCGGCCTCTACGCCCTCGTGCGCGGACTCTGACAGCGGCCATGCGGGTCGGAGCGGTGCGCGCCAGGGCTTTCCGACTCGCCGCGGCGACTTCCGTTCTCGCACTGGGTGCGTCGTTCGGGATCGGTTCCGTGCCGGGCGTCGCGCACGCCGACCGGCCACCACCCGTCGACGCGGGCCTGCTGCCACCGGGCGGTCCCGCCACCCCGCCGACACCGACCGAGCATCCCGCCAACTTCCCCTGCCTGAGCACCCGGTCGGGCGGTGACGGACCTACCGTCCCGGCGACCCAGCGCGCCCTGGATCTGCCCGGCGCATGGCAATTCTCGCGCGGCGCGGGCCAATTGGTGGCGGTGATCGACACCGGGGTGTCCCCGCATCCCCGCCTGCCCGGGCTAATCCCCGAGGGCGATTACGTGGCCGCGGGCGGCGACGGCACCGAGGACTGCGACGCCCACGGCACCATCGTGGCGGGCCTGATCGCGGCCACCCAGGTGGGCGGACAGGGCTTCGCCGGGGTCGCGCCGGAGGCCCGCGTCATGACCATCCGGCAGACCAGCGCGCTGTACCAGGCCAAAGGCGCCGGCCGCGACAAGGGCCCCGACGATATGCCCGAGGGCTACGGCAAGATCTCCGCGCTGGCCTCGGCCGTGCGGCGGGCGGCCGACGCGGGTGCGCGGGTCATCAATATCTCCCTGGTCGCCTGCCCCACCACCGAACCGGTGAGCGCCGAGATGGGCGCACTGGGCGCGGCCGTGCGGTACGCCGCGGTCGAGAAGGATGTGGTGATCGTGGCCTCGGCCGGCAATACCGACACCTGCAAGACGAGCAACCCCGGCCCGGATCCGGTGCACCCGGACCGCGATCCGTGGGATCACGTCACGTCCTACGTGGTCCCGGCCTGGTGGGACGCCTATGTGCTGTCGGTGGGCTCGGTGGACGCCTTCGGCCGGCCGTCGACGTTCACCGTCCCGGGACCGTGGGTGGGGGTGGCGGCGCAGGGCGAGAACATCGTCTCGCTCGATCCCCGCGATGCCGGGCTCACCACCGCCAAGGTGACCAATCAGGGGCAGGTGCTGCCCTACAGCGGAACCAGTTTCGCCGCGCCGCAGGTCGCGGGTGTCGCCGCGCTGGTGCGATCGCGGTATCCGGATTTGCGGGCCGACCAGGTCATCGAGCGTATCGAGGCCACGGCGCACGCCTCCGGCGAGGGCTGGAATCCGTACATCGGTTACGGCACAATCGATCCCGTGGCCGCGCTGACCGCCGAGGTGCGCGAGGACCTGCGCCCCAAGCACCCCGCCGAGGCCAGAGATCAGCAGCTACCGCTGCCCAGGCCAGCGGCGGCACCGGACAAGACGGCTCGCGATGTCGCCCTGATCGGCAGCGGAGTCGTGGCACTCCTGCTGGTGCTGGGATTCCTCGCGTCGTTCCCATTGCGCCGCAAATTCGGCGACCGCGACAGCTGACGTCAGTTCGCGCTCGGCCCTGGCGTGCTGACCGGTTCCCGGGCCGGATTCGGGTCGGGCGCGACGCCGTCGTGGGCGACCATCGCACCCTCCCGGCTCAGGGTCGGCCCGGGCGCGAGCAGTCCGAGGATCGGCCATGGCGCGGGCCCCGGCCGCACCGTCGCCGGATCCATCCCCAGGGCCTTGGCGGCGTCCAGATCGCGGATCCCGAAGCGAACCCCGTAGTCCGACAGAAAGAACAGGCCGTCCTGACGCTGACTGTCCGGCTCGATCCCGGTGGACCGCAGGTACGCTCCCGCGCCCGGCCGCATATAGAAGCTGTCCACCTCGGGCCCGTCGCCGTCGGCTTGCGCCAGCGGCACCAAACGCGCGCGGTCGGGAATCGGGACGGTATGCCCGGTGAGCACGGACAATTCGGCGTGCTTACTGCCGTCGGAGGTGTCAGCCGAACCGACCGGCCGCCACGACAGGCAGTCGACGGGCTGATCCTTGCCGTCCACCAGGATCGGGGCCTGCGCCGGGTATTTCGACACCCGCAGCGCCGCGGACACCGGCGCGCCCGTGCGATCGGCCTGCGCGATAGCGCTGTCGGCCGCACTGGACCGGTAGGTATTGCGAATGATGTCGGCGGTCAGCGCCGACACCGGCTGCAATCCGTCGTCCAGCACCGCGTAGTACTTGCCGTCGGTCCGCACCCGCACCACATCGCCGATCAGGTGGTCGCCGAGCGCGTAACCCGGTGCGGCTCCGGCATTCTCGATGCGCGGCGGCACCAGCGGCGGCACCTCGGGGATGGCGTCGAGCAGTCCCGCACTGATCGGACGTGGCGTCTGCCCGCGCAGGTCCAACGCGTCGACCACCGCACGATCCTCGAGATCGATCCGGGCGCGCTGATCGTCGTAGATCAGGTAGGCGTGATCACGCCCCTGCACCAGCAGCGCCCGCCCCGGAGCCAGCGCGGAAGCCTTGTCCGCCAAGGCCAATTCGCCGACCAGCACCGCACTGGTGAGGCTGCGGCTGCCGTCATTGGACAGCGCGTCGCACACCGTCCACGTACGACCGTCACCGCCGGTGAACCCGAGCGAGGTCGGCGCGCCCGGAATGCCGATCAGCTGGCCGCGCGGCCGCTTGGCCAACTCGGACTCGGCGACGGTGGCCGGAGTGGCCGCGTCGCCCACGGCCAGCCGGGCGGAGGCCAGGTTCAGCGCCGGGTGCACCACATCGTCGAGCACGACATAGACCGCGCCGGTGTCCTTGCCGATGAGGATCTTGCTGGAGCCGATCTTGTCCTGCGGCCGTAGCAGAGCCACTACTCCGCAACCCGCGAGCGCGACGCACGCGAGGATCAGTCCGGCGCCGAAGGCCCGGGACTGGGAGCGCATGGGATCGTGCAGCATGCGCACGTCCCGGCGGACCAGGGCGTGCTCCATGCGACGGACCAGGAAGCGGTAGCCGCTCACCTGCCATCGGGTCGTGGGTTTCGAAGGCATCCAAATCCCCAGTGCGTCGTGGGTTTTCGCCGAAGACAGTACAGTGACCTGGACCTTCATTCACACTCGGTCAGCGCGCGGGGCCGACATCGCGGAGCGGGGACCGACGATGACGATCGCATCAGAGGCGGCGGCGGAGCGACCGTCACGGACCGGGCGGCCGGACCTGGTCTCGCTCGCGAACCTCGTCTGGGCACAGGTCGCAGGACTGGTCGTTCTGGTTGTCGCCGCACTGTGTGGAATGGCCTGGTGGGGTGCGCTCACCCTCGGCATAGTGGTCGGTCTGATTCATCTGCTACCGCTTGGCAAACGCACGCTCTCGGACTGGATCGCCACCCGCGGCTGCTTCCGTGTTCGCCGCACTCACCAGCCCACCGACATCATCGACTTCCGTGCCGTCGAGGGCCGCCCGCTCGGCCTGTATCGCGACGGCAGCCGCGTGGTCGCCGTCGTGGAAGTGCTGGCGCCCAAGGGCGGTCTCACCCGGCTGGGCCGCGCCACCGTGCACTCCACCCATCTGCTGCCGCTGCCCGAACTCGCGAAAAGCCTGACCCAGCACGACATCCTGCTGTCCGGCATCGACATCGTCTCGCACGGCTTCCGCAGCCGCTCCGGCACGCCCGCGGGCGCCGTCTACGAATCCCTGCTCGGCCCGCTGCCCGCCACCGCGCACCGCACGGTCTGGCTCACCATCGCCTCGGTGTGGCCGTCGCCGACGGTGCGACGGTGTGGGGCAGTCTCGCGCAGTTGCTGGT
>NZ_JBSGCY010000148.1:0-15004 GCF_053602115.1 Nocardia sp. NPDC004582
GCGCAGCGCGTCGGCGAGGTCGTCGGCGATCAGGCGCAGCGTGCGGGCGCGGTCGGAGTCGCCGATCGAGGCGGACGGGTCGTACATGGCCGCGGGGTTCGTCCACTCGGAGTCCGCGCCGAGCAGCGCGTCGAGCTGGGCGGCCGATGCGGGCAGCAGGGTCTTGGGCAGCCGGTCGGCCAGCGCGTACAGCGCGGACCTCGGGCTCGGCGCACCCGAATACTCCACCGGCGCATCGAATCCGTAGAACCGCACCCGATCCGAGGGCGCGCGGCCCGCGTTGTATTCGCGCAGCCACTCGACGAGTTCGCGATTGCCGGGAATCGAACCGAACCCGTGGCTGAACCCGGTGGACAGCACGGTATCGATCGCCGCGTCCGAACCATTGATGTAGTCGTCGACGATCCCGGCCGCGCCGAAATCGATCTCCAGCGCGATCGACCGGAACCCGCGGTCGGCCAGCTGACCCAGAATGTCGTTGCGCAGCAGCGGGAATGCCGCGATCCCGTGGGTCGGTTCGCCGAGCGCGAGCACGGCCGGCGGCGTGGTGCGGGCGGACAGCAGCTCGTCGAGGGCGAGGCCCAGGCTCGCGCGGTCATCGGCGCGGCGGCCCAGCGCGCTCAGCGAAGTGGGGGTGGTTGCGGACATGGCACTCCTTCCAGAAGGACTGCCTTCGACAGTATCGTTGAAGGTTCGAGTGAAACTTTCACGAAGTCATCCCTGTTCGAAGTAGGGAAACCCTCAAAGGAGGTGGCGGTGCGGCCGATCGACCTGGCCCGGGAGCACGGCCTGTCGGCGCAGGCGATCCGCAACTACGACGACGCGGGCATCCTCCCGCCGGCCGAGCGCGGCGACAACGGCTACCGCCGCTACACCCCCGCGCACGCGCAGGCCCTGCGCGCCTTCCTCGCCCTGCGCGCCGGCCACGGCCACGAACGCGCCGCGGAGATCCTGCGCGCCTGCCATCGCGGCGACACCGACTCCGCCTACCGGCTCATCGACACCACCCATGCCGCGCTGCGAGCCGAACGCGCCACCCACGCCGACGTCGCGACCGCGCTCGACAGCCTCTCCGCCACACCGCCCGCCCCGATACCCGGCCGCCCCCTGACCGTCGGCGAACTCGCGCACCGCCTCGGTGTCCACGCCGCGACGCTGCGCACCTGGGAGACCGCGGGCATCGTGCGCCCCGACCGCGACCCCGCGACCGGCTACCGCCAGTTCCGGCCCGACGCCGTGCGCGACGCGGAGATCGCCAGGCAGCTCCGCCGCGGCGGATACCCGCTGTCCCATGTCGCGCGATTCCTCGAATCCTTGCGTGAGGCAGGCGGAACCGAGGCGCTCACCGCCTTCCTCACCGGCTGGCGGCAGCGCCTGAACGCCCGCGGCCGCGCCCTGCTGTCCGGCGCGGCCCAACTCGACGCCTACCTCCTGCTGTGCGAGCGGATGTGACAACCTGCGCCGCCGTGACGACGGCCCCTGGCGCGCCCGGCGGAACGGCCTAGCATCGAAGGGAGATCCCGGGCCGACGGTTCGGGCGGCAGGAGGTGCGAGTCATGGCCGGCAGACCCGAGATTCGATTGGTCGGCGACCTCTCCGCACCGTCGTGGGTCCCGGTGGAGGCGTGCGCGCTGCCCACCGCCGAACAACCGTTGCGCGTGGCCGAATTCGACGCCCTGTTCCGTGATGCGGTGCTCGGCTGGGACCGGATCTCGGCGACCCGGCTGCGGCTGGACCTCGACGGCAGCGCCGAGTCGCGGGCCCGCGAACTGGCCGCCCGCGAGACCAGCTGCTGCTCGTTCTTCACCTTCGAATTCGCCGCCGCGGGAACCGATCTGGTGCACATGCACATCGGCGTGCCGCCGGAGCGGGCCGTGGTGCTCGACGGCCTGGCGGCCCGGGTGACCGCGGCCGGAACCGCCTGAGCGGGCGTCACGCCCGCGTGTCGGCTCCCGGATAGGCGCGGGCGTCGGTCGTGTACTCGGGGTTGCCGTAGATCACGAGCTGTTCGCGCACCTTGCGGACGGTGTAGGAGTCGGCCGCGCGGAGCAGGGTGGGGGACTGGCTCGCCATGGTCATGAGAATGAACCGCAGGATGAGGAACGGCGCGGTCAGGCCGACCCGGATCGCGTCGGGGAGAGTCAGTGTCACGCTCATGGCGGCCGCGGCCTTGCGGTTGCCGCCGCAGAAGCCGAGGAAGAACACCCGGCTCCAGCTCTTCTCGATCGCGTCGGCGACGCGGTCGCAGCGCGAGCGGCCCGGGCGCAGGTACGCGGACATGGTGGAGCGGACCAGCGCGCCGCAGGTGGCGTCGTCGAAGTCGTCGCGCAGCACGGCGGCCCGGCCGTGGAAGACCTCGAGGATGCCGGCGGCGGTGGTCGGCAGCAATTCCTCCGGCAGGCCGAGCAGGAAGCAGCGATAGCGGCTGAATTCGAGGATCGCGCGCTCGCGGACGCTGAACTCGGTGCGGCCCCGGCGGATCGCCATCGTCGCCAGCAGATACATATTGATCAACCCGGCGGGCATCTGATCGACCTGCGGCAGCGGCACCCCGTACACCTCGGCGTCCCACCGGTCCCCGCGCGCCAGCGCGTTGTAGCGCACCATCGAGTGCATCAGGCGCACCATGGCCGCGGCCTCGAATCCGTCGCCGTGCCGTTCCAGCGCACCCGGCAGCGTGGTCACCGCGAAGAACGAGGCGGTCTCGTTGACCCGCCGCGCCGCCCGCCGCCCCGACAGCGCCCCGGTCAATGTCATCGGCAGGGCCGCATAGGTATTGAGGAACGTCGCCAGGAACGCGCCCCGGATCAGGACCGGTGACAGGAACGCCGCGCTCACCCGCGAATGCCGCGCGCCCTCCTCGACCAGCTCCATGTCCAGCCAGGCGGGCGTCGCCTCCATGGCCGCCAGGAACGCGCGCAGTTCATCGGGCGCGCCGGGCACCGAGTCGACTCCCGCACGGCACGCCTGCCGCAGCATCCCGATCAAGCCCTGGACGCCGTACTCCGGGGCGAGTGCGGCGTACGGGTCGGCCACCACATCGCCGAGCATCGTTGCGGTGCGCATCAATTCGACCACTCGATCGTCGGCCAGCAGCGGCTCGCGCGGCGCGACCCAGCCGGGCAGCGACGACTTGTCGCCGGGGTCGACGGTGAAGCGGAAGGGGGACTCGTCGAAGTCGATCGAGCCGTAGAGGCCGGGCTGCAGTGCGCGCTGACTGCGCACGCGCTCGGCGAGTTCGGGGTAGTGCGGCGACATCGGGACACCTCAACTTTCAACCTGTTAGTTAGAGACTGACAGGTTGTAAGTTATGCTGTCAAGGGTGACCACCGCTCCCCACACGCGGCGGCGGATGAGCGCAGAGAACCGCCGCGAGCAGATCCTCGACATCACCCACGAGATCGTCGGGGCGGAAGGCTTCCCCGCGGCCACCCCCAATCGGATCGCCGAGGCGGCCGGGGTCACCCGGCCCGTGCTGTATCAGCAATTCGGCGATATGGCAGGGCTTTTCGTCGCCCTCATCGACCGGGAGAGCGTCCGCGCCGCGACCCAGTTCGCCGAGGGGTTCGCGCAGGTCGACGAGACCGCCGATCCGGACCCGTTCGTGCGGGCCTTCGAGGGCGCGGTCCGGGCCATCGACGCGCATCCCGAGACGTGGCGACTGTTCCTGTTCCCGCCCGCCGGTGCGCCGCCGGAACTGCACGAGCGCCAGGCCGTCTCCCAGGCGGCGGTCCGGGGATTCCTGGAACAGGAACTGCGACAGGCGTTCCCGAAACTGCCCGACCCCGAGTACACCGCACGCATCCTGCACGCCTCCGGTCGCGAACTGCTGCAACTGCGGCTCACCGATCCCGAACACGCCACCCTCGAGCGGCTCGTCGCCCTGGTCCGGCACCTGCGCACCAATGTGCTTCCGGCCGATCGGGCCGCGGACTGACCGAATACGCTCGGATCCCGTGAGCACATCGAAGATCGTTCTCGTCACCGGAGCCGGAGCCGGATTGGGGCGCGCCATGACCCACGCGCTGACCGCCGCCGGTCATCAGGTCGTCGCGGTGGGACGCACCCGTGCCACCCTCGCCGAGACCGCCGCGGCCGCACCCGGACCGGGCGGCGTGGACGTCGTCGCCGCCGATGTCACCGATCCCGCCGCCGTGGACGCGGTGTTCGCGCACCTCACCCGAGAGTGGGGGCGGCTGGACGCGCTGATCAACAACGCCGGGATCTTCGGGCCCAGCAAGCCGATCGACGAACTGTCCGCGGCGGAGTGGCGACAGGTCGTCGACATCAACCTCACCGGCGCGTTCCTGTGCGCGCAGGCCGCGTTCCGGCTCATGCGGACCCAGACGCCGCGCGGCGGGCGGATCATCAACAACGGATCCATCTCCGCGCACACCCCGCGCCCCAACACGGTGGCCTACGCGGCCAGCAAACACGGCATCACCGGCCTCACCAAAGCGCTCAACCTGGAAGGCCGCGCGCACGACATCGCGGTCGGGCAGATCGATATCGGTAATGCCGCAACCGAACTCACCGCGGGCATCGCGGCCGGATCCTTGCAGGCCGACGGCAGCATCCGCCCCGAACCGACGATCGACGCCGCGCACGTGGCCCGGATCGTCGCGCAGACCGTCGACCTGCCCTTGGAGGTGAACGTGCCGTTCGTGACCGTGATGGCCACCGGCATGCCCTACATCGGGCGAGGCTGATCGGACGGGGTCACCGGCTCAGCGCGGTCACCTGGTCCATGTGCGAGTGCTTCTCCGGATTGCGGACCGCGTACAGCCCGGTGATGAGCCCGTCGTCGATGCGCAACGCCAGCACGGTGTCCACCTCGCCGGCCCGCCGCATGACCAGCGCCGGATGGCCGTTGACCATCGTGGTGTCGAACGAGACGCCGTCGCCGAGCCGCTGCCAGCCCGCGGTGAGCACGCGAGCCACCTTGTCCGCGCCCACGATCGGGCGCGGCAGCGCGGACCGGAGTCCACCGCCGTCGCCGAACGCGACCACATCCGGCGCGAGCAGATCGAGCAGGCCGCGCAGATCGCCGGTCTCGACCGCGCGGTGGAACGCGTCGAGCACCTCGCGGGACTCGGCTGCCGACACTGGGCCGCGCGGCCGCCGGGCCGCCACGTGCGCGCGGGCGCGGTGCGCGATCTGCCGGACCGCGGCCGCGGACTTGTCCACCGCGGCGGCGATCTCCTCGTACGGCAGGTCGAACACCTCGCGCAGCACGAACACCGCGCGCTCGGTCGGGGTGAGCGTCTCGAGCACCAGCAGCATGGCCATCGAAACGCTTTCCGCCAGTTCGACATCGTCGGCCACATCCGGCGCGGTCAGCAGCGGCTCCGGCAGCCACTGCCCGACATAGGACTCCTTGCGCCGGCCCAGCGTGCGCAACCGGCCCAGTGCCTGCCGGGTGGTGATGCGGACCAGATACGCCCGCTGGTCCCGCACCTGCTCGAGGTCGACCCCGATCCAGCGCAACCACGTCTCCTGCAGCACGTCCTCGGCGTCGGCCGCCGAACCGAGCATCTCGTAGGCGACCGTGAACAGCAGATTCCGGTGCGCGACGAACGCGTCGGTGGCGGCGGTGGTACCGATCATGGGTGGGCTCCCGTCTTTCGTGTCATCCACTGGACACCGCGGGCGACCGAAATGTGACAGTCCGGCTCAGAACACGAACCCGCGCAAGGCGAGGAACCGCATGCCGCCGACCGCCGCCATCACCGCGAGCACGGCCGTGGCCTGGGTGAGCTCCCCGAGCCCGGGCGCCCAGAAGTCGAGCCCGGCCAGCGCCGCCGTACTGATCACCAGCCCGATCGCGGCCAGCCCGCCGCCCTCCCATTGTGCGCTGAACCAGCCGACCCGCCCGGCCGCCCGGAAGGTCAACCGGCGGTGCAGCTCGTTGGCGATCGCCGTGCTGAGCATCGACCCCGCGATATTGGCCACCAGCGCCCCACTCGCGTTCATCGCCATGAACATCAGCACGTACGCGATATTGCTGACCCCGCCCACCACCGCGAAGCGAATCAACTGCGCGACCACGTGATCGCCCCGCAGGAACCGGCCCGCGGCGGCGAGCGCGCGCCCGACGCCCAGATCGAGGCCCCCGAGATCCATCGGGTCCCCGTAGTACATCGTCCGCGGTCCGGGACCGGCCATCACAGTGCTGTTCACGCCACTGACGATCCCCACCCGCTCTTACACGGGGCTGACACCGCCCTGACGCGTCCCTGTCACGGTGTCCGGCCGCGGTATCGCCCCGGTTCGGCACTCGAACAAACGTTCTACTCGAGGTATTGTCCCGGACCATGCCGGAACTCTCACGACGCGACTGGGCGACGATGAACCTCAAAGAGGTGCAGCGGCAGCTGCTGAAGGCGGCGTCGTTCGGGAAGGTGCTCTCGCCCGAGCAGTTGGAGAATGCCGCGGGCAAGATCGGGGAGGGGCTGCGGATCTTTCTCGACGAGACCGATGGAGGCGGTACGGGGCGGCCGCCGTCGGATGCGCGACGGTGACCGCCCGGGCGCCTCAGTCGGGGAGGACGGGGTCAGCGGCTGGGCGGGTGCCGCGCAGGAACGAGCACGCGAGGCACACGAGTCCGAACAAGAGATAGCCGAGGGCGACCTTCGGGGCCGCGGCCCAGGCCACCTCGGTCGCGTGGATGAGGCCGACGAAGCTGAGCGCGGCGCCGACGGTGGCGGCGAGAGCGGCTGCGCGGAAGCGCTTTTCGAGGATGAAGGTGACCATGGTGCCGAGGACCAGCCCGGCCAGCACCGCGCCCGCGCCCAGGGTCTTCAGGCCGTCGTAGACCACGCCGGCCTGGCCGAGCGCGCCCGCCCCGATCTTGTCGGCGGAGGTCCCGGCGGCGCTGAGCGCGTTGTCGATCTGGCCGACGCCCCACTCGGCGAGATTGGGCAGCAGGGCGGCCACCACCGCGACGGCGTGCAGGCGCGGGACGGCCTGGAAAGCCTGGGCGCCGATCAGCAGGCCGATGTAGAGCAGGATCGGGACGATCGCCGGAATGGGCAGCAGGGTGGCGAGCACACCGAAAAGCCCCAGCAGGCACATCAATCCGATGATCGCGCCACTGGCGAGCGAGTAGCCGGTGCGTCCGCCCGCGTCCTTCCACCCCGGATGGCCGATGTAGACGGCCGGCGGGAAGGGCGAGCCGAAACCGGAGCCGATGATCGCGCCGAAGCCGTCGGCCAGCAGCACGCTGCGCAGGTTGTAGTTGTCGCCCGCGGCGGCGGCGCTCTCGACATTGCTCATGGCCTCGGTGAAGTTGTAGACGCCCAGCGGGATCGCGGTGGCCAGCAGGGGCGCCAGATGGCCGAGCCCGTCGAAGAGCAGGTGCAGGCGCAGGTCCGGCAGCCCGAGGGCGATATCGTGCGCGGCCCGGGAGACGTCGGGGACCGACATGTAGCCGCCGATCCACCCGATGGCGGTGCCCACCAGCAGCGCCACCAGGCCGACCGGAACATTGCCGGGCAGTCGCACATCGGTGAAGAAACCGATGAGAATGATGGCCAGCACCGGCAACCCGATCCAGGCCGCTTCCCACATCTGCGCGGCGGGCCGCATGGCGATGAAGGTGATCGAGATGCCGGCCAGGGTGCCGAGCATGGCCGCGCGCGGGGTGATCCGGCGAATGTACGGTCCGACGAACGCGCCGATCATGACGATGACGCCGATCATGAACGCCCATGCCAGTCCCGCGGACCACGCCCGCATCGGGTCGTTGGTCTTCAGGTAGATGGGCAGCATCACCACGAACACCACGATGAACATGTGCGGGACGCTCGGCCCGTAGGGCAGCGCGGTGACCGTCGCACGGCCCTCCCGCCGCGCGAGCCGCCGCGCCAGCAGCATGTAGTACAGATTGCCCAGCACCAGCGCCACACCCAGTGCGGGCAGGACGGTGCCCAGCACGTCGGCGCTCGGGATCTTCACCACCGCGATCGACAGCGTGGTCAGGGTCAGGACATTGACGAGGATGTTGAACGACAGGCCGAAGAAGGCATTGGTGTCGCCGCGGGTCCACCACGGCAGCGACAGCGGTGCGGCGCTACCGGTTTCACCGGCGATCGGGGTTTCGACGGACATGGGCTTTCCTGTTCACTGGGCCGGGCTGGGGGAGGCTGCGGAGGTGAGCGCGGCGCGGACCGCGGCCGAGTCGGCGACCCAGCCGAAGATGCCGCCCTGGGCGGCGATCATGGCCAGCCCGACGCGCTGGAACTCCGGGAAATACGAACCGACGCAGTCGGAGACAACCAGGCACTCGAATCCGCGGTCATTGGCCTCGCGCACCGTGGTGTGCACGCAGACCTCGGTGGTGACACCGGTGACCAGCAGCGAGCGGATTCCCCTGTCCGCCAGGACATCTGCCAGCTCGGTCGCGTAGAACGCGCCTTTGCCGGGTTTGTCGATCACCACTTCGCCGTCCACCGGCGCGAGCTCGTCGATGATGTCGTGCCCGTACTCGCCGCGGACCAGGATGCGGCCGAACCGGCCCGGGTCGCCGATGCGCCGGGCGGGCTCGCCGCGCAGCAGTTTCGCGGGCGGGCAATCCGACAGGTCGGGGCGATGGCCTTCGCGGGTGTGGATCACGGGAATCCCG
The DNA here is from genome assembly GCF_053602115.1 of Nocardia sp. NPDC004582. NCBI lineage: Bacteria > Bacillati > Actinomycetota > Actinomycetes > Mycobacteriales > Nocardiaceae > Nocardia > Nocardia sp. NPDC004582. The sequence continues at coordinate 8,624 of NZ_JBSGCY010000148.1, forward strand.
GCCGCCCGCGCGGTGGCCAGCAGCCCGGCCAGCGGCTCGATGACAGTGCGCAGCAGGGCCACATCATTGCCCAGGCTCTCGCCGAAGCCGCCGGGGAGCAGGAAGTCGCGTTGCATGTCGATGACCAGCAGCGCCACCTGAGTCGGGTCGAAGGTGAAGTCGCCCGGTCGCGCCGGAACGCGGGAGAGTGCCGTCATTGCCGTTCCTTCTGTACGAGCCGGAGATCCGCGTGCGCCACGACCGGGCGTGGTTCGTCGAGCAGGTGGGCCGCCGCGGCGAGCACCACGTCGTCGGCCAACGCCGGGCCGAACACCATCACCGACAGCGGGCGGCCGTCGGCGGCGAGGCCCATCGGCACCGAGATCGCGGTGAGGTCCAGCAGATTGCCGAAGTGGGTGTAATGGCCCAGCACGGTGTTGGTGGTGATCGGATCCGCCAGCACCTGGGCGACGGTGAACGTGGTGCCGATGGTCGGCGTCACCACCACGTCGACGTGGTCCCACACCCGGGCCACCGTGGCGCGCAGTTCTTGCAGGCGCTGCTGCGCCCGGAAGACGTCCACCGCGGTGAATCGGAAACCGCCGGTGAGGATGTCGCGGATCACCGGCAGGATCGAATCGGGTCGCTCGGCGAGGAAGTCCTCGAACTCGACCAGTCGCTCGGCCACCCACGGGCCCTGATAGAGCAGTTCACCCGCGGCCAGGAACGGTTCCAGGGTCATCGGCACGCAGTCGAAGCCGCGGCGTCCCAGCTGATTCCGGGCGTCGAGGTGCGCGGTGCGGAACACCTCGTCCCCGAAGAACTCCAGCTCGCCGGGATCGGGCAGTCCGACCCGCAGCGGTCCGCCGCCGAAGCGCGGTCCGCGCGCCCGGCTCCACGGATCGCGGGGATCCACGCCCGCGATCACCTCGAAGACCCGATCGAGGTCCTCGACGGTGCCCGCCATCAGCGTCAGGCAGTCCAGTGACTTGCACGCCGGGACCAGGCCCCGCGCGCTGATCAGCCCGCGCGAGGGCTTCCAGCCCAGGATTCCGTTGAGCGCCGCGGGAACCCGCCCCGACCCGGCGGTGTCGGTGGCCACGCAGAACGGCACCTCACCGAGCGCCACCGCGCGCGCGGACCCGGAACTGGAACCGCCGCAGATCAATTCGCCGCCGAACACCGAGCGCGGGATCGGATACGGCGTGCGGGTGCCGTTGAGGCCGGTCGCGAACTGGTCGAGGTTCGTCTTGCCGACGAGCAGCGCGCCCGCGGCCAGCAGGCGCTCGACCGCGGGCGCGGTGCTGGTGGCGGTGTAGGCGTAGTCGGGGCAGGCCAGGGTGGTGGGCAGGCCCGCGACGTCGATGCTGTCCTTCACCCCGAACGGCACGCCGTACAGCGGTAGCGTGCGTGCCCCGGGCCGGCTCTCGATCTCGGCGGCCGCGGCCAGCAGCTGTTCGCGCGGGACCGGCGTGATCCAGGTGCCGTCGTCGCCGCGCGCCGCGATGGCGTCCGCGACCCGGGCGGCGGTGTGGGTCGGAGAGCCGCTGCCGCTTTCGTGCGAGGCCAGGATTTCCGTGACCGTGGGGCTCGGATTCACCATTTGTCGATTGTCGACAGAATGTGTGAAATCGGCGGTGTCGCAATGTATCCGCTGTGTTAGCGGATATCCAGGTCCAGGTAGGCCCGCTCCCCGTGCCGCGCCAGCGCCTCGCGCGCCGTCGCGGCGTCACCGGACTCCAGGGCCGCCAGCAGCTCCTCGTGCCGTCGAATACCGTTGTGGCGCTGGGTGAGCCGGGCCTCGGCGCGCAGGTTGCGGGCCATGGGCAGCTGTAGTTTGACCAGGATCGGCTCGTAGGCCAGTTCCAGCTGCCGGTTTCCCGACAGCGCCACGATGGCCGCGTGGAACCGGCGGTGGGCATTGTCGCGCTCGAACGCGTCGCCGGCGGCGTCGGCGACGCGCATCTCCTCGAGCGCCGCCCGGACCCGGTGCAGCGGGTCGCCCTCGGCGGCCAGCGGGAACGCGGTGTCGATGGCGTAGCGCTCGAGCACGCGCCGCAACTCGAACAGCTCCAGGATGTCGGTCCGTGACCACACCGCCACCCGGAATCCGCGCCGGGGCAGATGCTCGATCAGCCCTTCCTGAGCCAAGAGCCGCAAGGCTTCCCGCACGGGCGCGCGGCTGGTGCCCAGCCGCGCGCACAGCGCTTCCTCGCCGATCCGGTCGCCGGGCTCGAACCCGCCGCTGAGCACCTCCGCCCGCAGATGCCGCGTCGCCATTTCCACCAGGCTGGGTGGCAGCACCGTCCCGTTCCCGCGCGACACCATGATTCGAGACTAACCGGACCGGTCGGGTCACACGGCGCAGGGCAGCGCGGCGGTGCCGGTGGATCGCACGAATTCGCGGTCGCCGTAACGGATTCGGCCGGTGTTCCAGTCGCCGCCGAGGGCGGTGACGAATTCCCGGACCAGGTCGGTGTCGGCGCGGTCGGCGACCAGGATCAGGTCACCGGAGTCGGTGAAGGAACCGCCGCCGAGTCGCTCACCCGCCACGGGGTCGGCGGCCAGTGCCGCGCCGAAACGGGTGCGGTCGATGCCGGTGACGGTCACGGTGAAGCCATCGGCGCGGGTGTCCTCGCCGGGGAGGTATTCGAAGGTCAGGACCGCTTCCTGGCGGTAGCGCCCGCGCAGGTCGTCGGCGACCCAGCACAGATTCTTGTAGTCGGTGCACGCGAGCTGGAATTGGCGGGACCGCTCGTAGGTGAGGCCGGTTCCGGCCGACCAGAACACGCCGTCGACCACTCGGGAATCGACCGGGAGCGCGAGTTCGGTGAGCGCGGTGAAGTTCTCGTCCAGATTCAGCAGATCCAGCCGATCGGTCAGACGCGGGTCGGCGGGGTCGGTGATGGTGGCGGTGTTGGTGGTGGCGAACAGCTCACCGGTGGGGCGGGTGGGGTCGCCGGGGACGCACGAGGCCGGTCCGTAGGCGCGGGCGGGAGCGGTGGCCGGGCTGCCGGCCACGACCCCGGTGATGACGATTGCGGCGGCCAGAGCAGCGGAAACGCGGGCGGTGGTCATCCTTCCCAGTCTGCGCGCGCCCGGTCGCTAGGGGAGCCGGATCACAGAATCCCGGCTTGACTGAAAATTCAGTCAGGGATTAGAGTCGCTGGTGCCCGGCTCGGGTCGCAGGTGTGTGGCGGCCGTGTGATCAGCGGGTTCAGTGGATTCAGCGCGCCGGAGAGGGAAACGCCGCGCCGGGCCTTCTTTCAGAGGAGACAGTGAGATGCAAGCACGACGCCGGTTCCTGCGATCGGGGATATTGACGATGGGCGGGTTGCTGCTCGCGGGCTGCGACGGACCCATCTCGTCGTGGTTCAACGGGGACACCTCCACCGGGTCCTCCCACGAGGGTCACTCCGGCGTGATGCCCGACGAGGGCGCGCCGCACAAGCGCACCTGGATGGCTTTCGGTGCGAGCGAAGCGATCTGGGGCAAGCAGCTGCTGCCGCAGGTGCGCCAGAACCTGGCCACCATCGCCGCCACCATCTCCCGCTTCGAGCCGGTGTCCATGCTGGTGCGCCAGGACGAACTCGATCTGGCCCGCCAGCTGATCGGCGGCGCGAACGTCGAACTGATCGTGACCGACCTCGACGACCTGTGGATGCGCGACACCGGACCGGTGTTCGTGCACGGCGGTCACGGCAAGTCCGGTGTCGACCTCAACTTCAACGGCTGGGGCGGCAAACAGCAGCACAAGCGCGACAGCAAGGTCGCCACCTTCGTCGACGGCCGCGCCGGCGTGCAGACCACGCACACCGATCTGGTGCTCGAGGGCGGCGGCATCGAGGTCGACGGCGAGGGCACCGCGCTCATCACCGAATCCTGTGTACTGAACAAGAATCGGAATCCGGGCTGGAAGAAGTCCGATGTGGAGGCCGAGCTCGACCATCTGCTGGGCATCAAGAAGGTGATCTGGCTGCCGGGCATCGCCGGGCACGACATCACCGACGGCCACACCGATTTCTACGCCCGCTTCGCCCGTCCCGGCGTGGTGGTCGCGGCGCTGGACAACAGCGAGGAGTCCTTCGACTACGACGTCACCCGCAGTCATCTCGACATCCTGCACAACGCCACCGACGCCCAAGGGCGGCCGCTCGAGATCGAAACCCTCGAAGCGCCGGTCGATCTGCGCTATCGCGGCGCGGGCGACGACTTCGCGGCCGGCTACATCAACTTCTATGTCTGCAACGGCGGTGTCATCGCGCCGGAATTCGGTGACGCGGAAGCGGATTCGGCGGCCTACGCCACCCTGACCCGGCTGTTCCCGGATCGCCGGGTGGTGCAGATCAATATCGACGCCATCGCCGCGGGCGGCGGCGGCATCCACTGCACCACCCAACAGGAACCCGTCGACTGACCCGACGGAACGCCGGAGCCCCGGCTAGACCTTCTTCACCACACTGGATTTCAGCTGCATCGCGCCGATGCCGTCGACCTTGCAGTCGATGTCGTGGTCGCCGACGCCCTGCACCAGGCGGATATTGCGGACCTTGGTGCCCGCCTTGATGCCGGTGGGGCTTCCCTTCACCTTCAGCGACTTGATCACGGTGACGGTGTCGCCGTCGGCGAGCACATTGCCGACCGCGTCCCGGATCACGCCGTCCTCGGCCGCCGCCTCGGGCTCGACGGTCCATTCGTGCGCGCACTCCGGGCAGGTGAGCAAGCCGCCCACCTCGTAGGTGTATGCACTGGAACAGGCGGGACACGGCGGCAGCGAGTCGGACACGATCGGCTCCTCGATGGGTGGTGGTGGACGGAAGTCGTTGGGGCTCAGGCGTGGACGCCGGTGAGGAAGTCGATGATGGTGCTGTTGACCGCCTCGGGCTGCTCCAGATACCCGTAGTGGCCGCACTTCTCGAGCTGCACGTACCGGGCCCCCGGAATCGCCTCGGCCACCTCGCGGCCGAACGCCGGCGGCAGCATCCGGTCGTCGGCGAACCCGACCACCAGGCTGGGGACGGTGATGCGGGCGTAGTCGGCCAGCCGGTTGCCGGTGCGGTCCATGCGCATCTGCGCGAGCACACCGGGCCGCGTCGCGACGCTCGCCGAGTATTCGAAGATGTCGAGCCACTGCTGCGCGGAGTCGTCGGCTTCCAGGGTGGCGGGGGAGAGGTTCAGCATCGCCTTGATCGCGGCCGCGTACTCCGGCGGCAGCTTCACGCCCTGCTGCTGCAACGCCTGCTCACCCTTGTTGAGGGTGCTGGCCAGCGGATGCGAGCGGCCGGTGGTGGCCAGCATGACGGCCCTGCTCACCAGATCCGGGCGGGCCAGCGCCAGTTCCTGGGTGACGCGCGCGCCCAGCGAGGTGCCGACCACGTGCGCGGGACCGCCGAGCAGTTCGATCAGCGCCGCGGTGTCGGCGACCAGGTCCTCGATCCGCATGCCGTGGGCGCTCTCCTCCGAGGGCGCGATGCCGCGATTGTCGAAGGTGGCGACCCGGAAGCCCGCCTTCACCAGGGCCGGAACCTGGTAGGTGCGCCAGACCCGGCCCGGGCTGCCGGTGCCCATGACGAGCACGACCAGGGGTCCGTTGCCGGTGACGTCGTAGTTGAGGCGAATCCCATTGAGGGTGGCGATGGGCACGTTCGGTCTTCCTGTGGGCGGTCCGGGGAACGACCGAACGTACCATGTGTGCGAAATTTACCTGTTTCATTGTTTCGCAATCAGTAATACGGGCCGCTCGGGCATGCTAAACCTTCATGCCATGGGCTGGTTGCGCACCATCTTGCGGATCGGCCGGGTGGCCGAGGCCGCGCCGGACAAGCCCGCGGCGGCCGATGCGCCTGCGGCGCTGCGGGGTTCGCTGCAACTACGGCATGTGGACGTGGGCTCGTGCAACGGCTGCGAGCTCGAGATCTCCGGCGCGTTCGGGCCGGTGTACGACGCCGAACGGTACGGCGCGCGCTTGGTGGCCTCGCCCCGGCACGCGGACGGCCTGCTGGTCACCGGTGTGGTGACCCGGAACATGGCCGAGGCGTTGCGCCGCACGCACACCGCGACGCCCGCCCTGAACGTGGTGATCGCCTGCGGGGACTGCGCGCTGAACCAGGGCGTGTTCGCCGGGGCGTACGGGGTCGTCGGATCGGTGCGGGACGTGGTCGCGGTGGATGTGGAGATCCCCGGCTGTCCGCCCGCGCCGGACGCGATCGTGGCCGCGCTGCGTTCGGTGACCGGACGATGACCGCGACCCTGGCCCGCCACCGGCAACCGGAGGCGATCCCCTTGCGTGGTGCGGCTATCGGCGCGGTGTTGTCCGGCGCGGCCACGGCGCTGGTGGGCGCGCCGCGGGCCGACTCGGTGACGGCGTCGACCACGTACCGCGCCCCGGCCTCGCGAATCTCC
>NZ_JBSGCY010000149.1:0-14952 GCF_053602115.1 Nocardia sp. NPDC004582
GGCGCCGGAGCGGCCGCGGTGGTGGTGGTGGGCGCGGGCGCGCCCGTGGCCTTCACCGCCGACGACACCACCGCGCCACCGGTCGGCGAACCCTCCGATGACTTGTCGCTGCCGCACCCGGTGACCCCCGCGAACAACAACGTCCCACCCAGCACGGCCGCGGCGGCACGAACGGCGAACACCCCCGGTGTAGCAGACTTCATCAGTACCTCGAATCGGAGCTCAAAACTGAAGTGATAGATGTTCACTTCAGCGGGGAGTGTACAAAACCAGCCACCCCCACCCGCCCGGATTCGGAAAACTGCCCCGACCACTGGGGGCTCGCGACCCAATCCGCCCTGATCAGGCAAACCGTACCCGGTGACACCGGTGTCAGTCGACCAGCGGCCGAGACTATCCCACCCAGTGGTCCTCAGCCACCCTCAGATATCCGACGCGAGCATCTCGTACACCTTGTTCGCCCCGCCCGAATAGTCCGACACGTACAGGTTGCCGCGGGTATCGACCGCCACACCGAACGGTTCCTGCAGATCGGTGAACGCGACACCGGATTGGCCGGCCGCACCGGCGGGCAGCTTGACCACCCGTTGATGCGACGAGTCGGTGACGAAGACCGTGCCCGCGGCATCGACCGCGACGCCCTGCGGCTGGGACAGTGCGGTGAACGGGAGAACCGTCTGCGTCGTCGCCCCCGCGGCGAGCCGGAGCACCCGATTGTGATTGGCGTCGACGACCAGGACATCCCCGGCGGCGGTGACGGCCACGCCGGTGGCGGACCCGTCGAGCCCCGTGAACGGCAGGGTGGTCGAATTCGCCGCTCCGGGAAGGAGTTTCCGAACCCCGGAGTAGTCCCCGACATACACGGCACCGGCGGCGTCGACGGCGATGCCCGAGGGGCCGGACAGATCGGCGAACGGCAGCTCGACCGGTGTGCCCGAACCCGCCGGTAGTTCGAGAACCCGCCCCGGGATACTGCCGTAGGCGGGGTCGGTGACGAACACATCCCCGGCCGAGTCGACCGCGACGCCCTGCGGAAAAGTCAAGCCGGAGAAGGGAAGCACCGATTGGACGCCGTCGGCGGAGAGCTTGACCACGCGGGCGTTGTCGACATCGACGACGAAGACGCTGCCGGCGGCGTCGACGGCGACGCCCAGCGGTTGGTGGAGCCCGGTGAACGGAAGCACCTTCTGCACGGTGCCCCCGGGGAACGCACCGGGGCCGTTGGGGGTGCCGAGCCCCGTGGGACCGTCGTACCCGGTCGCCGCGGTACAGAGGTAGCCCCCGCATTTGCGGTTGGTGCCGGAGGTGACGTCGAACAGCGCGGAGAGGTGACGGTAGGGATCCGAGCCGTAGGTCACCGTGCGCCCGTTCGCGCCGTAGATCCCGGCGATCAGCGGTGCGGACACACTGGTGCCGCCCATGACCATCCAGGCCGATTGGTGCGGGTTCGCCGGGCCGAACACCGCGACGCCGGTATCGGAGTCGGCGACCGCGGAAACGTCTGCGACAGTCCGTTTCCCGCAGCCGGTGTCGGTTTGCCAACTCGGTTTGTCGTAGAGCGCACTACAGCCGCTCCCAGCTCCGTCCCACGCGACCTCCGCCCAGCCCCGGCCCCCGCTGGTGCGGGTGAGGCTGGTGCCCCCGACCGCGGTGACATGCGGAGACGAAGCGGGGAACTGGGCCGCGCCCTGGAAGCCGCGATCACCCGAACTCGCCGTGATCGCCACGCCGGGGTGGTCGTAGGCGGATTCCAGTGGGCCCGTGCCCGCTTCGTCGGCGCCGTAACTGTTGCTGATCACCATCGCGCCGGCGGCCGCGGCCGTGTTGACCGCGGCGGCCATGTCGCTCACCTTGTTGGTGGTGGCCTCTACCAGCAGCAGCGAGCAACTGGCGCACAGCGCCCCGGCCATGTCCAGGTCCAGCGCGGCCTCCCGATTCCACTCGGTTTGCGGCTTACCCTGCTTGTCAGCCGGAACGACCGGCTGTCCGTTCTGGCCGATCTTCCGGAAGCAGCCGGTACCGGAAGCGCAGGGCGGCAAGCGAAATTGGGCCCGGTAGGTAGCCAGGTCGGCCTCGGCGTCGGGATAGTCGAAGGCGGTGATGATCGCGATCGTCGTCGCCGCGCCGGTGCCGGGCGCGTTGTAGGCACTCAGCAAATCGGCGGGGGTGTAACCCGCCGGGCTCGGCGCGGTGAACACCGCGCCCTTGCTGTCGGTGACGATCAGGGCGTGGCAGCGCGCCTCGCCCGCTTGGACGGGCCCGCACACATTCGCGTGGCTGCCGTGCGGGAAGGATGGTCCGCCGCCGCCCGGCGCGGCCTGCGCGAACGGCACCGAGACGATGTTGGCGGCCGCGAACAGCGAGACCGCGACAAGTTGCACCCCGCGCATGGTCGATGCGCTCCTTCCGGTACCGATCCGCTGGGGATCTCCGCGCGCGTCCCGACCGCCGCGACGCCGCCGGGTCGAGAACCCGGCGGACGGGTAGGAGCGTAGCCGCTGAGACCGCCGCGGAATCCGGAAAAGGCAACCGTCACAAGCGGTATGTTTGGCCCGCTCCGATCGCTAGTCCGGGATCGCGACCGTCGAGGGGAGGTTCACCCAGCTGGGGGTGTCGGGGTCCAGCCGCAGGTGCTGGGGCTTCAGGCCGGAATCGGCCAGGACGATCATCGGCGGGAGACCCTTCGGGAAGTTGCTCGCGTAGACGTCCACGCGGAGGCGGTGACCGGGCTGGAGGACGGCGTCGATCGGGGTCAGGGCGATGTCGAGGGTGACCGGGACGCCCGGGACCGTCTGCTGACGCCGGGCGAGGTCTAGGTAGTAGTGGGGTTCGGTGTAATCGCCGTTGGCGGACTTCAGGCTGGCGTCCTCGTCGATCCGGCGGAGCGAGGCGACCAGTTGGCCGGTGGCGATCTCATGCGAAACGCCGTCGGGAGCAACGTCGTTGACCGTGGCGACCCAGTAACCGTCGGCGGCGTCCTCGACCACGTTCAGGTGGACGTCGATCGGGCCGGAGATGGTGGTCGCGGTGTCGGCGGGAGCACTGGTGAAGGACAGGCCGTCGTGCTCCCAGACGCGGGAGTCGTTGGCGCACAGGTCGAGAATCGAGGTCGCGCCCGCGGTGATGCGGGCGGCGTCGCGGCCGCACAGACTCGACAGGGCGGGCGCGACCGTCAGATCACGGACCACCGCCTGCCGCGGATCGACGGACAGGCCGCCGTCGTAGCGGGAACCCGGGCCGGTGCCGGTGGGGATGTCGTTCAGATACATCCGGCGGTACACCGCTTCGGCGCGCGGGAATTCGGGAGCGTCGGTCCAGCCGCCGCCCTGCTGCTTGACGATCAGAGGGGTGAATCGCTCGATGCCGTTGTCGATTCCGCGCAGCCAGTGGTCGAACCAGGCCCGCTGCAGCACATCCACGCGCGGCGGCATACCCGGATGGCCGAAACCGCCCACGCCGGAACCGAGGTGGTAGCCGTCGCCCATGATCAGCTTCTTCTCCTCGCGGGGCAGCGGGATGGCGTTGAAGGTGTCGGTGGGGGTGGTGCCGAAGATGTCGAACCACGCGCCCACCATGAACGTGGGCACCCGGATGCGGGTGACGTCGGTCTTCAAACCGCGGCGGAAACCGGAATTCGGGTCGACCAGTTCCCGGGTGCGCGCGGTGAGCTGATCCGGAGTCATGGCGGTGTAGCCGTTGACGACCATGTCGACCAGCGTCAGCGGATCGGCGATCCGGTCCCGCAGCCAGCGCGCCTGCTGCGCGGGGTCGAACTTGCCGGCCAGCAGCGCGGTCACGTCCGGAATCATCTTGAGCGAGTTGACGCCCAGCAGCCAGGGCACCAGGAAGCCCGCGCCGATCCCGCCGCCGGTGCCCGCGATATCGGCGAAGATGTCGGCGCTGCCCTCCAGCGCGAACACCGCCCGCAGGCCCGCCGGCATGCGGTCGGTGGCCTCGAGCGCGGTGATCGCGGTGAACGAGATGCCCATCGCCCCGACCGTGCCGTCGCTCCAGGACTGCCGGGTGATCCAGTCGACGACCTCGGCGACATCCTGCTTCTCGCGGTCACCGAAGACCTGCCAGGCCCCCTCGGAGGTGCCGGTGCCCCGCGTATCCACTTGCACCAGCGTGTATCCCGCCTCGGCGAGCGCCCAATCCTGCGCCGCCGCCTCCAGCACGCCGGAGTCCAGCTGGCGCGTCAGGTCGAACAAGCCGTCCACTCCCACGCCCGGCAGATTCAGCGACGCGACCCACCGCTCCAGCGGCTGTTTGATTCCCAGGTCGTTCGCCGCGCTGAGCACCGCCTCCCCCACCAGCAGCGGCAGCTTGCCGTAACCCTGCATCTGGAGGATCACCGGGCGACGACCGTCCGGGACACGGCCATTGTCGGCGGGATGAATGATGTCGGCCTTCAGCACGACCCCGTCGGACATGGTGATCGGCACCGCGAGGTCGGGCACGATCCCGTTGTGCGGCTGCGGTCCGTCCACCGCGGCGGTCCAGCCCGCCGCGTTCGCGCCGCCGTCGATTCCGGTGAACACGGTGTCCGACAGGGCCATCGGCGCGAGGAACTGCGCTCCCGCCAGCACCGCGGACACCATCACCAGCGTTCTCCCGAGAAATCTCCGGGTTCGCCATCGAGCCTTCATCACCGAGTCCCACCTCTCGCATCATTGATGGGAGAGATTGTTGCTACTGGCCGGTAATAACGACTCGCCCCAACGCGACATCGTTTTACCCCAGCGCGACAAGCCAATTCGGCCATTCCGTCCCAGACAGTCCACGCCCCGGGTTACGATCGCCGGCGCGGACGAAGAACCGGCGGGAGGGCGACCGGCCGATGGCGATCATGGCGCGCGCGGCGAACCTGCGCGGATACCGCGAACTCATCGACGAACTGGGCGGTGACGGGGCGGGCCTGCTGCGGCGATTCGGGATCACCCCGGAGGCCATCGCCGACGGCGACGCCCTGGTTCCCGCCGAATCCCTGGGCCGCGCACTGAAGGTCGCCATGGAGTTCCTGGACCGCAACTATCCCGGCCCCGACCGGACCACGGCCGCCCGGGTCCGGTCGGCGATCGACCGCGCCCTGCTCGAATCCCGGGCCGACATCAGCACCGTGGCCCGCATGCTCACGGTGCACGAACGCACCCTGCAACGCGCCTTGGCCGCCGAGGGCACGACTTTCACGACCCTGCTCGACGAGGCCCGCCGCGAGATCGCCCACCGGCTGCTGTGCGAGACGGATCTGCCGATGAGCCGCATCACCACCCTGGTCGGGCTGCGTGAACAGTCCGCGCTGACCCGGGCGGTGCGACGCTGGTACGGCCGTACGCCGCAACAGATCCGGAACGCGGCGGCGCTCGACCGAATCACGGCGACGGGGCGATGAGGCGTACCCGTGGTTCCCGTGCCCGGGGCCAGGCGACCGGTGCGGCCGATGACCGCATCGGCGCGCATCGGGTGCCGCTCAGCCCGCGAGCTTCGCGAGGTTGGGGAAGTTGCTCAGTTCCCAGCCACCGTCCACCACCATGTCGATGCCGGTGATGTAGGAGGCTTCGTCGGAGGCGAGGAAGAGGCTGGGTCCGGCGATCTGCTCCGGGGTCGCGGGGGCTCCCATCGGGATGCGGTCCAGGAACATCTGTTTCGCCGGTTCGTACCCCATGATCGCCGCCACCAGCGGGGTGTCCACCAGGCCGGGGAGGATGGCGTTCACGCGGATGCGGTGCTGGGCCAGTTCCAAGGCCGCGTTCTTGGTGAACATGACCACGCCCGCCTTGCCGGTGGAGTACGGGCTGCCGCCGGGCATGGGGACGCGGGCGTCCAGGGACGAGATATTCACGATCGAGCCGCCGCCGGTCGACTTCATCAGGCGCGCTTCGTGTTTGACGCACAGGAAGACGCTCTTCTGGATCAGGTCGATGGTGAAGTCCCAGTCGGCCTCGGTCAGGTCGGTGACCGCGCCGATGCGGGACGCGCCCGCGCAGTTGAAGGCCGCGTGCAGACCGCCGAAACGGCTCGCGGCGACACCGATGCCGGCCTCGACCTGCGCCTCGTCGGTGACGTCGGTGACCGCGGGGACGAAGGCGTCGCCGAGTTCGGCTGCCCGCTTGCCCAATCCGGCCTCGTCGAGGTCCAGGCCCACCACGTTCGCGCCCTCGGCGATCAGCGCGGCGGAGATGGCCGCGCCGATGCCGGAGGCGGCGCCGGTGACGACCGCGGTGCGGCCGTCGAATCTGCGTGCGTTCATCGGGCACCCGCCTTCAGGAACTCGCCGGTGCGTTCCCGGCCGAGGGTCTCGGCCTTCTCGCCCAGCCCGAACACGTACTCGCCGTTGACCAGGACCGCGGTCACGGTCTCGTCATTGCGGTTGACCATGCGGGACAGGTTGCCGTACTCGGGAACCGGGTTCTCGGCGTAGGCCTCCAGGCTGTCGTCGAGGCGGGCCGGATCGATGATCAGCACATCGGCCCGGTCCCCCTCGCGCAGATGCCCGGCGTCCAGGTCGTACCAGTCGGCCAGCTCGCCGCTGACCCGGTGCACGGCGTGCTCGATGGTCATGAACGGCGTGCCCGCCTGCTGCGCCTGGTGCACCCGCTTCAGCAGCCGCAGCCCGAAGTTGTAGAACGCCATGTTGCGCAGGTGCGCCCCGGCGTCCGAGAAGCCCAGCTGCACACTGGGATCCGCGGCCAGCGCGTTCAGCACCTCGGGCCGGTGATTGGAGATGGTGGTGCGCCAGCGCACCTTCGGGCCGTGCTCGACCAGCAGATCGAGGAAGGCGTCCACCGGGTGGATGCCGCCGCGGTCCACACCGACCTGGCCGAAGGTCTTGCCGACCACACTCGGATCGGGGCATTCGGTGATCTCGGCGTCGAAGAAGTCGCGGTGCCACACGCGCGGGCCCCACTTCTTGTCGTAGTCCTTGCGGAACCAGCGCCGGTACTCCGGATCCTGGAACAGTTCATGGCGCTCTTCGAGCTGGTTGGACAGGTGCAGCGCCGCCGCTCCGGACCCGAATTCCTCGAACACGGGCAGGTCGATGCCGTCGGAGTAGACCTCGAACGGCACCGGCAGATGCTGCCAGCGGAAGTCGCCGCCGAGCCCGTTGATGAGCTTGCCCAGCAGCGGGAAGACCTTCACCACGCCCGGAATCGCCTTGATGTCGGCGGCCGAGAGCAGGCTCACCTTCAGCTTGGGCCGGAAGAAGCCGAGGCTGCTGGCCGCCATGCCGATCATGCTCTGCGGCTTGGCGACGTCCGGCCCGCCCTGCAGCGCCCGTTTGCGGTCGCGCAGAATGCGATTCAGGCGACGCCGCTCCTTGGCGGTGGCATAGGTGGACGGCAGCGTCCGCGACCGGCACACCTCGCCGTCGAGCTTGTCGAACAGCAGCTGCTGCGAGGACATGCCGACGAACCCGGCGTCGAGCGCCTCGGTCAGCTTGTGCTCCATGGCCGCGATCTCCTGCTCGGTCGGCTTGACGCCGGGATCGGTGGCCCGCTCCAGCCCCAGCTGCGCCGTCCGGATATCCGAATGCCCGATGAACGAGGCCACATTCGGCCCCAGCGGCAGCGACTCCAGGGCCTTCACATAGCTGTGCGCGCTGTTCCAGGTCTTCAGCGTGTCCACCGACTCGACCACGTACTGCCGCGGAATCGCCTCCACCCGGCCGAACAGGTCACCGGCGTCGGAGCCGCCGACATGCACCGCGGACAGCGAGCAGGAGCCCAGCAGCAGGGTGGTGACGCCGTGCCGCAGCGACTCCGACAGCGTCGGGTCGAGCAGCACCTCCACGTCGTAGTGGGTGTGGATGTCGATCATCCCGGGCATGACCCAGCGGTCGGTCGCGTCGATCACTCGCGCGCAACCGGTTTCGTCGAGCGGCGTGGCCGAGACCGTCGCCACCCGGCCGTCACGGATGCCGAGGTTGCGGATGGCCGAGGGCGCGCCGGTACCGTCGAACCAGCGGCCGTTCTTGATGATGGTGTCGTACACAGGAATTCACTTCCCCACGGTGAGGTCGCGGCGCAGCACCTTGCCGGTGGCGTTGCGCGGCAGCGGATCCGCGGTGACCAGCCAGCGAGCCGGCACCTTGAAATAGGCCAGTTGCTTGGCCACGTGGTCGCGCAGTTCGTCCTCGGTCAGCGCCTCCGGGTCGTCGACCACGACGATGGCGGCCACCTCCTGGCCGAGATCCTCGTGCGGAACGCCGATCACGGCCGACTCGCGCACCAGCGGGTGCTCGTCGAGGACGTTCTCGATCTCCTGCGGGTAGACGTTCTCGCCGCCGCGCAGGATCAGATCCGACCGGCGGCCGGAGATGTAGAGCTTGCCGCCGCGCAGGGTGCCGTAGTCGCCGGTGCGCAGCCAGCGGTTCTCGTCGATGGCGGCCTTGGTGGCGTCGTCGTTGTTCCAGTAGCCGAGCATGACGTAGGGGCTGCGGACGCAGATCTCGCCCTCCTCGCCGTCGGGCACCGGCTTGCCGTCCGGATCCCGGACCTCGAGCGAGACGCCGACCACCGCGCGGCCCACGGTCTCATTGTCGGCGGCCAGTTCCGGCGGGGTCGCCACGGTCGCGGCGGTGCCGGACTCGGTGCAGCCGTAGCTGGTGGTCAGACCCTGCAGCGCCACCGGGAACTTCTCGCGCAGCCGCTGCACCAGCGCCGGGGAGGACGGCGCGGAGTTCAGCGAGAACGCGGTGAGCGAGGACAGGTCGTACTTCGAGATGTCCACGCCCAGAATGCGACTCGCCAGGGTCGGCACGGCCGCCCAGTTGGTCACCTTCTCGGTCTCGACCAGTTGCAGCAGCGATTCCGCGTCGAACTCGCCCGAGGTCGGGAAGACCACAGCGTCACCGGTGGTGAGACGCGGGATCGACAGATTGTGCAGGCTCGCGATATGGAACAACGGCATGGTCGCCAGGTAGCGGCGGCCCGCCGGGGAACCGTCCCAGGCCTGGCCGCGGAAGCCGGCGGCCAGCGCGTCCATGAACCGGTGGTAGTCGGCGACCGCCACCATGTTCCGCTGGGTGTGCACGACGCCCTTGGGACGGCCGGTGGTGCCGGAGGTGTAGAGGATGATCGCCGGATCGTCCTCGGTCACCTCGGCGGCCGGGTTGCCGCCCGCGAACTCGGCGATCAGCGCGGGCAGGTCGGTCTCCATGGTCAACACCGGGATGTCGGTGCCGGTCTCGGCGGCCAGCGCGGCCCGCTTGGCGTCGGCGATCACCACCGTCGGGGCGGAATGCTCGAGGCCGTACTCGATCTCGCGCGGCACCCACCAGGCGTTGTAGCCGACCGGGATCGCGCCCAGCCGCTGCGCGGCCCAGAAGGTCAGCACCCATTCGGGGGTGTTGGCGGCCAGGATGCCGATGCGATCGCCCTTGCCGACGCCGTACTTCGCGGCCAGCGCCGCGGCCAGCGCGCCCGCGGCCGCGTAGTGCTCGGCGAAGGTGTAGCGGGTGCGCGCGGACACCAGATAGTCGAGTTCGCCCAGGTCGCGGGAGGCTTCCAGCAGCTCCAGCAGCGACGCGTGGCGGTGCTTGAACACCGGCTGCGGCACGCCCAGCACCTGCTCGACCGTCATCTCGAACGGGCCGTCCGGGCCGGTCAGCTTTCCGGCGACCTGTGCGGCGAGCGCCTGGAGGTCAACAGCGTTGGTCATGAATCAAGTCCTCGAATCCTTGTGCGCGAACCGTGGCGGGTTACCGGAGTGAGGCCGGTCACGCCGCCCCCCGGACTGTATCGAAGGTCGCTTTCAGGTAGGTGTCGGCACGAGGCGAACTGATCAGGCCCGCCTCCATCCGATTCATCGCGTAGGCGAAGGTGACCCGGTGGTCCAGGTCGTTGACCACCATCGAGCCGCCGATCCCGGCCCACCAGCACACCCGGCCGTCGGGGACGTGCGGGGCGGTCTGCGGCTGCGGCAGGCCGTAGCCGATGCCGAACCGCAGCGGCACCATGATGGCCAGGTCCACACCGTCGGACTGCTGCTCGAAGATCAGGTCGATGGTCTTGTCCGACAACAGCTTCCGGCCGCTCAGCGCACCGCCATTGCTGATCAGCGATTGCAGCCGGGCGATGGACCGGGCATTGCCGTGCCCGCCCATGCCGCCCAGCTCGGCCTGCCGCCACTGCGCGGTGCCGCATTCGGCGAAGTCCAGCAGCGGCTGGAACAGGGTCTTGAACATGACGCTGTCCTGCGGCAGCAGCGACGGGTCGAACTCCGGCAAGTCCGGCGGCACCAGGGTCGCGACGCGGCCCAGATCCTCGGCGGCCATGCCGATGTGGAAGTCCGCGCCCAGCGGGCCCGCCAGCTCCTCGGCGAAGAACCGGCCCAACGGGCGGCCGGTGACGCGCTTGACCAGCGCGCCCAGCAGGTGGCCGTAGTTCATGGCGTGATAGCCCGACGCGGTGCCCGGCTCCCACCAAGGCGCCTGCGCCGCAAGGCGATCGGTGGCCGCGTCGGTGTCGTAGATGTCCGAGAGCACGATCGGGGCCTCCCAGCTGGAGACGCCCGAGGTGTGCGAGAGCAGGTGCCGCACCTCGATGTCGGCCTTGCCATTGGCGGCGAACTCCGGCCAGTAGTGGGCCACCTTCTGGTGGACGTCCAGCTCCCCCCGGTCGACCAGGAGCAGAATGCTCAGGGCGACCATGGTTTTGGTGATGGAGAAGGTGTTCACCACGGTGTCGGCCGCCCACGGCGTGGTCTTCGCCGGGTCGGCGTAACCGCCCCAGAGATCCACCACGGGCTCGCCGTCCACGGTCACGCAGACCGACGCGCCCAGTTCCGCCCCGGATTCCACCTGTTCGGTGAAAGCCGCACGGACAGCGTCGAATTCAGGGGCGCAGAATCCAGCGACGTTGCTCATTCCGACCTCTTTCCCGCTAGGCCTCGACCAGTGCGCGGCTGCGCACGGGCAGGGCATTGCCCACCGCGGCCGCGCGGCGCGCGCCCTCGGCGAGTTCCTTCTTCAGCTCGCGCACATAGATGTCGAAGTCGATCTGAATCGTGTGGCGCGGCGAGTTGTAGTAGCGCTCGGCGCGCTCGGCCTCGGCCTTGGTCACCGCCGCGTTCATGTCCGCCTGCGACGGGAAGCGGTAGTTGCCCGACAGGTACGCCGCGACCAGCTTGGACTGCTGCTCGGCGAAGTTCACCAGGGTCGGCATCGGCTGGGCCAGACCGAGATAGAACAGATTGTCCACATCCGGCTTCAGCATCTGCCGCCACAGCGGCAGCTTGTTGCTCTCGTCGGGGCGCAGCACCGGATCGGTGAAGAACGGGAAGCTGATGTGATAGCCGGTGGCGCACACGATCACGTCCACCTCCTCGGTGGAGCCGTCCGCGAAGTGCACGACCTTGCCGTCCAGCTTGGTGATGGCGGGCTTGAAATCGATGTCGCCGCAACCGACCTTGTGCAGGAACTCCTCACTGGCGGACGGATGCGCCTCGAACGGCAGGTGATCCGGCTTGGGCAGGCCGTAATCCTCCATGCGGCCACGGTTCTTGACCACGAACCGCTGCTTGAGCTTGAGCGCCAGCTTCGGCGGCATCCAGGACGGGACCACCTGGGTGTCGCCGACCTTGCCGCCGACGTACTTGGGCAGCACCCACACGCCGCGGCGGGCCGAGACCCACAGCTTCTCGGCGATGAACTTCTGCGACAGCTCGCAGGCGACGTCCAGGCCCGAGTTGCCCATGCCCACCACGACGATTCGCTTGCCGCGCATATCGATCGGGTCGAACGGGTCGTTGTAGGCGTGCGAGTGGATCAGGGTGCCGTCGAACTCGCCCGGGTAGTCCGGGGTGCGCGGATCCCAGTGGTGGCCGTTGGCGACGATCAGGGCGTCGTAGGTCTCGACGGTGCCCTGATCGGTGCTGACCGTCCACAGGCCGTCGGCGCCGCGCTCGGCCGCGGTCACCTTGTGGTTGAACCGGATTCGGTCGCGGATGCCGAAGTGATCGACGTAATCCTTGAAGTACTGGTGCAGCTGACTGTGGTGCGGGAAGTCCGGCCACTCGTCGGGCGCCGGAAAGTCCTCGAACTGCAGACGGAACTTCGAGGTGTCGATGTGCAGGCTCTGGTAGCACGCCGACATGCCGTTCGGGTTCTTGTAATACCAGTTGCCGCCCACCTCGTCGGAGGCTTCGTAGCAGTCGAAAGGGATGCCGTATTCGGCCATGCGCTTCGCGGCGGTGATGCCCGACGGGCCCGCGCCGATGATGGCGACCCGGGGTAGCTCGCGGTTCTGTGCGGATTTCGCAGCCAATTCACTCTCCTGATTCGGCGACGGGTCCGAAGGCCCCGGCCGGACGTGATGTGCCACACACGCTAACACTCACTAGACACCGTGTCTAGTGAGTTAACTTGCGTCTATCATTCAACCGTGACCCGATCCGATGTAGGCCAACCCGAAACCCCGCGGCGCACCTCGCTGCGCGACGAACAGAAGCGGCTCACCCGCAGCCGGCTCATCGACGCCGCCAAGCAGCTGTTCACCGAGCAGGGCTACGCGCCGGTCCGCGTCGACGACATCGCCGCCGCCGTCGGCTGCAGCCGCGCCACCTTCTATTTGCACTTCACCGGGAAACCGGACGTGCTGCGGGCCATCGCCGAACAGGGCACGCTGCCCAGCGTCCGGAACTTCTACGAAGACCTCGACCATGTGCTCGACACCGGCTCGCGCGAGGAATTCGCCGCCTGGATGCGCCGGGCCATCGACTGGTTCCAGGAATACAAGGACCTGCTCCCGGCCTGGGACGAGGCCACCACCCTCGAACCCGAATTCCGCGAAGTGGCCAAGGAGGGCATCATGGCGCTGCCCAGCGTCATGAGCTCCTATTTGTCACGCTGGCCCGCCGGCCGTCAGGAGGAGGCGCGACTGCGCGTCGAACTCCTGGTGGCCCAGCTGGAACGCTTCTTCACCCGGTGGGCCATGCAGGGCACCATCGACGTCTCCGCCGACGAGGCCGCGGCCGTCCTCACCGACATCTGGTTCCCGGCGCTCCAGACGCCGAAGGACTAATTCGACACCGGCGTGACGCGGGCGCGATCCAGTTCCCAGAACGCGCGCAGCGCAATGATTTTCCCGTCCGCGTTCACCCGGTAGACGGCGACCAGATCCACCTCGACGCTCACCTCGGGACGGGTGCTGCGAATGGTCCCGGTGAACGCGGCCTCATCGGCGCAGGCGAAGGAATCCGACCAGGTGAATTCGATGCGGCTGGGCTCGATCGCCAGGTCCCAGAACGCCCCGATGGCCGCGTGCCCCGCATGCCCCTCCCCCACCGGGTCATAGGGCGAGATCCCGACCGGATCCTCGACGCGGGCGTCGTCGGCGAACAACGCCAGCCATTCGGCCTTGCGCTTGGCGCGTACCGCGGCCTGCGAGGCGAGTCCGGCACGGCGAGCGGGGTGTTCGGTCGACATCCCGCCATCCTCACCGGGCGGCCGGCGGCCCGGATCGGCGAATACCGGTGAGCGGGACGGATACGCGGCGAGGTCGGCGCGAGCTACCGATCAGCGATCGCGCCCGATATCGCGAAAACAGCTCGGGCCGACGCGCTTGGCGTCGGCCCGATATCTGAATTCGAAATGTTTCAGAATTCAGCGGGAGTACGCGGAGCCGGTCCAGCCGAACCCTTCACCATCACCGGGGCTGTTGGCCTCCACCGTCGCGTGGCACTGCTCGACCGTCTGGCCCGAGGCCAGGCACGACTCGAACGCGTCGGCTTCGACCGGGAGCGCGGCGGCCGTGGCAGCAGGACCCGTGATACCACCGGCGATCAGTGCGGCTACGACAAACTTCTTCACGTGGGAATCCCTCCAGAATCTGTTACGAATTTCAGTAGAGATTGCCATGTGAATCCGAAAATCACCAAGCGGTAGCGCAATTCGGCGATTCGGTTAGGGAACATCCCCTAATGAATCGGCCCCGACCCCTAACGGGCCGGGGCCGGACCGGACCTGTCAGGCAACCCGGACATCTCCCGCGAGCCGCGGCGCGGTGGCCGCCATACGCGCGACGGCGGTGTCATAGCGTTCGGCCAGCAAACCGACCACGGACGGGTGCACGCCGATCGGCTCCGCGACGCCGTCCGCGCCCGCCTCGTGCAGGCGCTGATGGAACAGCCCGTGCGCGAGCAGGTACGAGGCCACGAAGACGCGACGCGCGCCCGCGGCCCGCACCCGCGCCACCACCTCGGGGACCTTGGGCTCGCCGGTGGCGATGTAGGCCAGGTGGGCGGGGGCGCCGACCCGCTCGGAGAGCAGGTTGGCGGCCCGCTGCACATCCTGGCGCGCCCGGGCGTCCGAGGAGCCCGCGGCGGCGAAGACCACCGCGTCACCCGGTCGCCAGCCCGCCGCCCGCAACCGCAGACGCATGACCTCGGCCAGGGCCGGGTCCGGACCCATCGCCTGGGTGACCGCGACCGCGTCGTGCGCACTCGCGGCCACCTCTCGCGGCACATCCTGATAGACGTGGTACCCCGAGGCCAGGAAGGCCGGAACCACCACGGCGGGAACCGGATCCAGATCCCGCAACACCTCGGCCGGGGACGGGCCCAGCACATCCACGAACGCGGTCCGCACCCGCGGCGCGGCCACGATCGCCAACTCACGCAACGATGCCGATGCGGCCCCGAAATCGGCACCGGCACCTGTCCCGGACAGCCGGGCCGCGCGCGCGAGCGCCGACGCGCCCAGCTCCCGCGCGACCGCCTCGGCCAGCTCGGCGATCATCTCCACGCCGCGCGCGCTGCGGGTGCCGTGGGCGACCAGCACCAGTGCGGGGGCGCTCACCACGCACCCCGCGGCGGACGGACGGCTCCCGTATCCGGCACGGCGCCGGAAGAGCCGTACGGGCGGGGCGGAAACGCCTGCCGAGACGCCGAGCTCGACTGTGTGGCAGGGGGATTCGGCGGCCGGGACGCCGACACGGCGCGCGCGGCGGCCGC
>NZ_JBSGCY010000150.1:0-14922 GCF_053602115.1 Nocardia sp. NPDC004582
GACGGGTGGACGAACGCGTCGGCGGCGACAACCGGTATGACTCCGTCGATTTCATAGCTGGGCATACCCACTCCTCTTCCCCCGGGCGGCCCCGGTCCCCTCGTGGAGCCTCTCACAACGTCTCGGGGCGTCGGAATTCGGCATTGAAGCGGGACTCGAGCCGATATCGGACCTCAGCTTGCCGCTGTCAGGGCCTTCCACGCCTTTCTGGAGCGTGAACGGAGCTGCGGTGCGGCGTATTCGATTCGCCTGCGCGCCTCGGAGGCGCTGATTCGCAGTAGGTCACTGAGTAGGTCCGCGGTGTCGCGGTAACCGGTGTCAGCGGCGAGACCACGGCGCTCGGCCTCGGCGACGGCCGCGACCATGGCCGCGCCCAGTCGACGCCGGTGGCGTTCGGTCTCGACGAGGGTGCGCAGCAAGTCGACATCGGCCAGTTCG
This sequence comes from Nocardia sp. NPDC004582, assembly GCF_053602115.1. Taxonomy (NCBI): domain Bacteria; kingdom Bacillati; phylum Actinomycetota; class Actinomycetes; order Mycobacteriales; family Nocardiaceae; genus Nocardia; species Nocardia sp. NPDC004582. The sequence goes on from NZ_JBSGCY010000150.1 coordinate 439, forward strand.
GACCATCCCCGTGCTGGAGCACCGTGGGCCAGTGCAGTCGAAGGTGTCTTCACATGAAGCAGGGTATCTCACCATCGAACATATGTTCTAGTTTTCGTCGGGTTGGGTACGGCGTGTTCAGGTAGCGCTATGTCGGAGTGTTGGCGATGGCCGAGCTGGATGCCCGCGCTGTAGCGCCCCGACCGGGGGATTGAGCGTCGGAGTCCGCGCTGTCGCCTTTATCCAAGACTGCGACTTCGCCGGCCTGGTTGCCTGGTGTCGTGTGCTCGGCCACCGCTTGCAAGTACTCGATTCTTGCCGCCGAGCTCGTGAACCGGCCGAACCTCGACACAGGAGACCTCATGCCACCCACCCTGGCCTTGAAGGCAATGAGTATCGCGCACCGTGGCCTGCTCCGGGTGAGCGGCGGGAAGTTGGGCAACTCCTTCGGCGGCATGCCGTCGCTGGAATTGACCACGGTCGGACGGAAGTCGGGACGATCGCACACGGTGATGCTCACCGCCCCGCTGGTCGACGGCGACACGATCGTCGTGGTGGCGTCCCGCGGTGGCGGCCCGGCCCACCCGGCGTGGTTCCTGAATCTCCGAGACCGGCCCGAGGTCGACGTGTCGTTCCGCAGCGGACCCCCGCCGACGCATGACCGCCCGGATAGCGACCGCGGACGAACGGGCGGAGCTATGGCCGAAAGTGGTTGCGAGATATGACGGCTACGCCGACTACCAGCACGGCACTACCCGTGAAATTCCGTTGGTCCTGCTGACCCCACGGGACTGAACAGATCCAACCCGGATACTCGCTCTACAGGCCTCCGCGAATCGACGGTGTTGCTAACCATGGCAATGGACTCGAACAAGGACTGTGTCGTCCGGCAGTGTCTCCAGGTAGTTTTCGATGTCGACGGGCGGGATCGGGCGGTCGGATTCGTCCCCGGAGGGGTTGGTCTTGCCCCAATCCTTATGTCGGCATACGCCGCTCGATTCGACCCACCACCCGTCCAAGGTGAGCACATCCGGCCATGACAGATTGTGGGTCGCGACATCCAGCATGAACTTCGGGCCGCCCACGCACTCGCCCCGCGTGGGAGACAGCACGATGCCGAATTGATTGGGTCCGTCGTGAATCAGCCGAGGATCGTCCTCATGACCCGGACGGACATAGAACCCGGCTCCCTCTCCGTCACCCCGAATCCGCCACGTGTCCCACATATCTCGCTCCGGGAGCCCCTGCTGCCTCTCGAATGGCGCGAGAGCACGGGTAATCGCGGCTTCCACGTCACCGATCGCATCCGGCGGCAGACAGACCGTCACCCAGCGTTGCGCCAAACCCCACCCCTCCTGCGGTACCGAGCGCCCCACGCTACCTCTGGGACTCGACGCACGACGAGTCGACCATCACCCCGACATCAGCGCGGGTCGGGCACCTCGAAAACCTGTTGGCGAGGCGGTCCGGCCAATAGTTCGGCTCCCGCCGCGAAGGCCTGCCGCAGGTGCGGGCTGTTCAGATGCGCCTCGAAAGCCGCACGGCTGTCCCAGGTTTCGATAACCACCCAGCTCCCGGGTTGGGTCGGGTGTTGGTAGGGCTGGTAACTCGAGCACCCGGGTTCGGCCGGCGACGGCTCGATCAGCGACAGCGCCTGAGCGCGCACCAGATCTTCCTTGCCGGGTCGAGCTTGCAGCGTGGATATCGCGGTGACGGTGATGGTCGGTCAAGGTCGGCCCAGCTCTATCCACCGCTCCTCCAACAGATCCGCGCACTCATGGATCCCAGGCGTGGGCTCCGGCAGTTCATCGCGCACCGTCTTGATTGCGAGCACCTTACGGCCGTGCTTGATCGACTCGTCGAAGCGAGACCGCAGTTCGATCGGCATACGTTCCCACAAGACGTGTTCCATCATTCTTCCCTTCGCCTCGGCAGCCGTTCGAGACCAGGCGCGGCGACGGTACCGGCGAGCACTGGCCGACCGCCAGCCGATATTCAACCGATCGTGCTGATCGGTCCGATCAGCACGGAATGCGGTGTGGTCACGCCGATGCGCTTGCTGGTGACTACTGAGGTGAGCTCGCGGTGGCCTGGCTCGAGGCGGGATTCCCTCGGAATCCGTGAGGCGCCAGCTTCCGGCCCCGGCTCTCGTCGCCGAGTGGCACGCCCTGGAGGGCTTTTGTCCGGTTTCACCTCCACCGTGTGCCACTCGGCATTCGGCACGGGGGGTCTGGGGGCTCACAGTTGGGCGGGGCGGGCGCCGCGCCGTCGTGGTTGCATACGGTGTAGGCGGTACCAGGCCAGCGCTAGGAAGATCGCGGCGAGGGCGGTGAGGACTCCTATGTCGAGCAGCCAGGTGCCGATGGTGTGCTTCCACAGCGGGTCGGGTCCGCCATCGTGTGGCGAGAGGGTGTCGAGGTCGATGCTGGCCGCTGCGGCGCCGTAGCCCCAACGGGACGGCGACACGAGGGACAGCTGTTGCAGAACGGGCGTGCCGGGGAGTCGCACCAGCCCGCCGGTGAGCACCAGTTGCGCCATCGACAGCACGATCAGCAGGGGGAGAGTCTTCTCCGAGGTGCTCACCGACGCCGACACCAGCAAGCCCAACGTCAGGGACGCGATGCCCAGCATCGCCATCGCCAAGATCAACTCCAGTTGGGCCGAAGTGAATATCCCGCGAGGCGGGAAACTCGTGCCGATCGAGCCGATCAAGAACAGCACCGCCGCCTGAAGGATGGTGATCACACCCAGGACCAGCAGTTTCGACATCAAATAGACCCCGGCCGACAGTCCTGCCGCGCGTTCTCTGCGGTAGATCGTCTGTTCCTTGACGATCTCGCGGATCGCGTTGCCGGTGCCGACGAAGCAGGCGCCGAAGATCAAGATCATCAGCTTGGTGGAGGCATCGGTGTTGGTTCCCGGCGCCCCGGTGAAACCCGCGCCCGCCGGCACCGCGGCGATCAAACCGCCCAGCAGCAGCGGCATCACGCCGAGCAACGCCAGATAACTGCGGTCCGAGGCGATGACCGCGAGATACCGCCGGCACAGGGTACTGAGCTGGCTGAGCTTGGACTGCCGCGCGGGCGGCGGCGAAACCGGTGCGTGCACCTCCGCCGGTCCGATGTCGTTGGTCAGCCCGGCAGCGACGTAATTCTCGAAGCGCGGGGAGTTCCGGAACTCGCCGGCCCAGTCGCGGTCCTCGTCCCGGTCGAAGGCCTGGAACACCTCGGCCCAGGTGCGCTGCCCGAACTCCTCCAACCCCTCCGTGGGCGGTCCGTAATAGGCCAGCTTGCCGCCGGGCACCAGCACCAGGAGGCGGTCGCAGGAATCGAGATTCGCCACGCTGTGAGTGACGACGATGACGGTCCGCCCGTCGTGGGCGAGTTCGGACAGCATCTCCATCACTGTCTTGTCCAGGCCGGGATCCAGGCCGGAGGTCGGTTCGTCGAGGAACAACAGCGACGGCTTGGTCAGCAGTTCCAAGGCGACGCTCACCCGTTTGCGCTGCCCGCCGGAGAGCCGATCGATGCGGGTGTCGGCATGCCGCGTCAAGCCGAGTTCGTCGAGCACTTCGTCGACTCGCTGCTCGCGCTCCTCCTTGCGGGTGTCCCCGGGGAAGCGCAGCTCGGCGGCGTACAGCAGCGCGCGTCGCGTCGGGAGCTGGTTGTGCAGGATGTCCTCCTGCGGAACCAACCCGATCCGGTGTCTCAGCTCGTCGTAATCGGTGTACAGGTCGCGTCCGTCGTAGCGGACGGTCCCCTCGGTCGCGGGCCGCATCCCGGTGACCGCGCCCAACAGCGTCGACTTGCCCGCTCCGCTGGGTCCGATGACCCCGACGAGCGAGCGCTGCGCGATCGGGAAGCTCACATCGTCGAGCAGCACCTTGCCTTCCGGCGTCCGCACGATGAGGTTCTGGACCGAGACCGAGATGTCACCGGTGTCGACGGACTCGCGCAGTTCGTCGCCGACGAGCCGGTAGGTGGTGTGTCCCATGCCGATCAAGTCGGATTCGGACAGATCCGCGGTCTCGATCCGGTGGCCGTTGACATAGGTGCCGTTGTGGCTGTCGAGGTCGACGACTCGATATCGGCCTTCGGCGATCACCTGTAGCTCGGCGTGATGGCGAGACACCATGAGGTCGGGCACGACGATGTCGTTGTCGGCGGCGCGCCCGATCCGGAGCGTGCCCGAGACGATCCGCACCACCGCGGTGGGCTGGGTAGCCGGAGGCGACGACCGCGACACTCGGCGGGGCAGGCCCGGCTCGAACTTGGTCACCGTGGCTTCATTGTCCAAGTCATAGCCGGGATCCGGGACGACCATCGTGTCCCCGCCGAAGTCGTCATCGGGTTCGGGCTCGGGGGCGGGGGTGGGTGATTCCAGCGAGCAGGACAGCCGCGCACCATTTTTGGCGTGCCCCAGCTTGAAGGTCTCGTCGTGGTCGATCAGCATCCGCTCGACGCGCTGACCGTCGAAAAAGGTGCCGTTCAGGCTGTGCGCGTCCTCGATCTCCCAACCGCGCGATCCGCGCTCCAGCACCGCGTGCACGGCTGAAACCCGTGGATCGGTGACAACAACGTCGGCGGTCGGATCGCGGCCGATGTTGTACACACCCCCGGCGCGTAGCCGATAAACGTGCTCTCGCGTCTGCACCACGAGAACCGGCGACTCGGGGAATTCTGTGGAGGACCGCGCATCCGCCATAACGGGAGTATACGACCGTGCCGAACTGCCGCGACGAATTCTGATGGGATCTGAAATGCTGAAACGAGAGAATCTGGCGCAAGATCGAAGCCGAATATTTCTCAATTTGTTCCATGCACCGAATTCCGTTATCGCCCATAGGCGGGCTCACGGGGGGTTTCGGCGCTCACGTCCAGATTGCCCGAGGGGCCACGTGGACCTCTCGAATTGTTATGGGCTGAGGCCGGTTTCGAGGGGTTCGATGACCCGCGCCCGCATCATGGTCACGTCGAATATGTACTCGACAGTGCCCCCGAACCGTGCACACGTGATGACCGATCGCTGGGCCCGGCCGTTCGGCGGACTCGGGGGCTGGTTGTTGGCGCGTTGGATGGAGCGTCGGACCAGACTGCGGATGCCGGGGAGTTGGATTGCGCGGAGCATTGGTTCGGCCGCCCACACTAGTAGTTGACGCGTGGCATATCGTCAACTACTGGTTGACCGATATTGCGACGGGTACCCCGGTAGCGGCCGAGGCGGCGCGCGGGGAGACGGCTTCTCGAGTTCGCCGGAGGTTTCTCACTTACTGTCGTCGCCGTGCGGAGGATTCCGGGGTGGCGGCGGTGGACGCTGCGGACGCGATTGCTGGTGGCGGTGCTGGTCATCGCGGTGGCCGGGCTGACCGCGTTCGGGGTGCTCAGTGTCGCGATGCTGAGCCGCTCGGAGTTGGCGCGGATCGACGGGCAGTTGAATTCGGTGGCGGGGGATCTGTCGGTGGGCAGTCATCCGCCGCCGCCACCGGGGGCGGCCTCGACGGTGCGGGGGCTGCCGTCGACGTTCCAGATCCTGTTCTTCGACAGCACGGGCGCCCAGATCGGTCAGATCGGCGTGGGGACCACGGATCTGGTGCTGCCCGCGATGGATACGGCCTCCGTCGCCGCGCGCGGCAGCAGGATCTTCGAGGTCAGCACCACGAGCGGGGCGCCCTGGCGGGTTCGCATCGCCGTGCAGCCCCCGAACGGCGCCCAGCCGCACGGGGGGACGGTCGCGGTGGTGATGCCGTTGGACGGGTACTACGCCACCGCGCGTGAACTGCGCACCATCGAACTGGTCTCGGGGGCGGGGCTGTTGCTGGTGCTCGGCGCGGTGGCGGCGTGGCTGGTGCGGGTCGGGCTGCGGCCGCTGTCGCGGATCGAGCACACCGCGCAGGCCATCGCGGCCGGTGACCTGGATCGGCGGGTCGAGCAGACCGATGATCGGACCGAGGTCGGACGGCTGGGGGTCGCGTTCGATGTGATGCTCGAACGGTTGTCGACCAGTATGCGGCGGCTCGGGGAATCCGAGGCGCGGATGCGGCAGTTCGTGGCCGACGCCTCGCACGAGCTGCGCACCCCGCTCACCTCGATCCGCGGGTACGCCGAGCTGTACCGGATGGGCGGGGCCTCGAATCCCGGGCAGGTCGCCACCATGATGCGGCGCATCGAGGACGAGGCCGCGCGCATGGGACTGCTGGTCGAGGATCTGCTGCTGCTCGCGCGGCTGGACGAACAGCGGCCGCTGGACCTGACCGAGGTTGACCTGTCCGCCCTCGCCGGGGACATCGTGCGCGACGCGCTGGCCCGGCAGCCGGAACGCGTTGTGCGGCTGCGGCTTCCCGACGGGGCCGTGCACGTGGTCGGGGACGAGCATCGGCTGCGGCAGGTGCTGACCAACCTGGTCGGCAACGGGCTCGTGCACACACCCGCGACGACCGAGATCGACGTCCGGATCGCGACCGGTACCGTGCCGGGCGCGGCGGGCGTGGTCGCCGCAGCCGGGGCCGAGCTGCGGTCTGGTGGTCCGGCGGTGATCGCGGAGGTGTCCGACACCGGTCCCGGCATTCCCCTCGAACAGGCCGGGCACGTCTTCGACCGCTTCTACCGAATCGACGAATCCCGCTCGCGCGCAGGCGGATCCGGGCTGGGTCTCGCCATCGTGGCCGCGGTGCTGACCGCGCACGGCGCGCGGATCGAACTGCTCACCGCGCCCGGGGCGGGCACGGTGTTCCGCATCGTGTTCCCGGTATCGGAACCGCCCGGACCCGAGGCCGCCGGTTCACAGGAAACACCCAGCTGACGCCGAGCTCACCCGGTGGCCGCGGCCCCCAGGATGGCCGCATGACTCCGATGGCCTCCATGACGCCCAGCACAGCGGGTGCGCGCACGAATCCGGTGGGGGAGCGCCTAGGGTGACCACCGTGAGCGATCGCGCCGCGGCGGCGACCGTGCTGGTCGTCGACGACGAGCCCTACATTCTCGACCTGCTCTGTTCCGCGTTGCGGCTGAGCGGGTTCGAGGTCAGCTCCGCCGACAGCGGCCGGGGCGCGCTGGAGGCCGCGACCCGGCGGCCGCCCGACGTCATGATCCTCGACGTCATGCTGCCCGACCTCGACGGCTTCACCGTCGCCCGCAGGCTGCGCGCCGCGGGCAGCGAGGTGCCGGTGCTGTTCCTCACCGCCCGCGACGCCGTCGAGGACCGCATCGCCGGACTCAGCGCCGGCGGCGACGACTACGTGAGCAAACCGTTCAGCCTCGAGGAGGTCGTGCTGCGCCTGCACGCCATCCTGCGGCGCACCAAACCCGCCGACGACGACGGACCCGACCGGCTGCGCTTCGCCGACCTGGAACTCGACGCCGACACCCACCGCGTATTCCGGGGCGGCGAACTGATCTGGTTGTCCGCCACCGAATTCAAGCTGCTGCGGTACCTGATGCTCAACGCGGGCAAGGTGGTCAGCAAACGGCAGATCCTCGATCGGGTGTGGCAGGCCGAGGAAGGGCGCGCCGACCGGGTGGTCGAAACGTTCGTCAGTCAACTGCGGCGCAAGATCGACACCGGCCATCCGCCGCTGATCCACACGGTGCGCGGCGTCGGATACACGCTGCGCGAGTCTCCCTAGCGCGGCGGCCCCGGTCCGGCTCGGGCGGAAAGCGTTGGCGCGCACTCTGACGCCGCGGAGTCGGGTGCGGCGCGAACTCCCTTGTGGCACTACAAAGTTGTCGAATCGCCGCTTCGTATCGAAAGACTCGCGACATCGACCGCGCCGGTTCTCCCATGCCCTGGGATATCCCTCCGGAAAAGTGGCTGCCGGGCGAATCGTGGTGGGAGGATGCCCTGGTGGACCATGCCGTTTCCGGCGACGTCGAGGTCTCGTCGTCCTCGACCCTGTCGCCACGTCAGGCATTCGAACAGTGGGAAGCTCTGATGTCGGACGCGGTCGCGCCGACCGCCATCGAGCCCCTGCGTACCGGTCATTGGCACGGCCGTGTGGTGTCGGCCCAATACGACGGATTCGCGGTGTCGCGTATGCAGGCCAGCGCGCAGCGCGCCATGCGGACACCGAAGATGGTGGCGCGGACGACCGGTGACTTCCTGCTCGTGAATATCGTTACGAAAGGGACGAATTGGACCGAGCAGGGCGGCCGCACCGCCGAATCGAAGCCCGGCACCATCGCGTTCTTCGACAGCGGCCTGCCGCTCGAGAGCCGCACCACCGACAACTGCCTGTCCACCCTGGTCCGCGCCCCGATGCGGCTGGTCCTCGAACACTCCGGCCTCACCCGCGAACAGCTGCCCACCGCCACCGCCGTCCCCGCCACCGGAGCGCTGGGTGTGGTCAGCGGCTTCTTCCGCAATCTGGCCGAACTCCCCGCCGACGACATCGCGCGCGCGGTCACCGTATTCGGCGGCGACGCCGTCGGAATGATGGCCTCGGCGCTGCTGCTGTCCACCGGCACCGGCGCGCCCGCCCCGTCGGATTCCCTCTACACCCGCCAGCAGGTCGTGGCCTACATCCGCAAGAACTTCACCAATCCGGATCTGACGGTCGACGAGATCGCCCACGCGTGCCTGCTCTCGCGTCGGACTCTCTACCGGGTGTGCGAGGGATTCGGCGAACCGGGCGCGCTGATCCGCCGCACGCGAATCGCCCACGCCCGCCGCCTCATTCGCGCCGATCCCGCCCGGTCGCTGGCCGCGGTCGCCGCCGCGAGCGGCTTCTCGACCGACCGCCACTTCTACCGTGCGTTCCGCGAGGAGACCGGTATGACCCCCGGCCAGTTCCGCGACCAGCTCGGCCCGGCGCACTAGCCGCGCTCAGAGCTGGTAGCCGTCGATATCGAGATCGGCGGGTGACTCACCGCCCGCGCGGGTGAAGGCGGTGAGCGCGTGAATCAGGCCGGCGCGGTCGGAGTCGGGCATCCGCTCGACGACCGCGGCCAGCTCACGGCGGCGGTGACTGGTCACCGCGTCCACGACTTCGCTACCGTGCCGGGTCAATTCGATGATGAGCTCGCGGCGCGAGTCCGGATTCGGTTTACGGTCCACCAGGCCCGCGCTCACCAGCCGGTCCACCATGCGCGCGGCCGTGGACGGCTGCACGTTCAAGGTGGTGGCCAGGCCCACCACCTTCGACGGCCCGCGCGTCGACAGGATCATCAGCGTCCGGAACTGCGGGATGGTGATGGAGTCGTCCACCTGGGCGAGCGAGCGCGCGGACAGCGCGACCAGTAGCCGGGAAGCGCTCAATAGCGCGTCGGTGATCTCGTCCACCGACGCCGCGGCCCCCGCGTCCTTCGCCGCCACCATCGTCCTCCGCGTAGTCGTTGTCGGTTCGGCCCCTATCCTGCCGGTTCGGCGTGGAGCGGGTGTATCGGCATCGTGTTCGTGACGCGATCGAACTCAGGCATATGGCAACTGTTGCATAGTGCGCGAATCATGTAGGGTTCCGGAACCGTGGGAGATCGTGCGGTGCCACGCCTTCGAACGGAGGGGTGGCGGTGGGGACTGGCCAGCGTGGCGGGCGTGGTCGCGGGGTACGCGTCGGTCCTGCTGGCCAATCCGCGCCACTTTTATACCGATGACACCGAAGCCCAGTACGGCCCGATGTGGGTGATGCTGGGCCGGCACCTGCACGACGGGCGCTTCCCGGCGCTGGTGCCGTGGGAATGGATGTCGGGCAACTACTCCCTGGAGGAGGCCGGGCTCTACAACCCGCCGCAACTGCTGGTCGACTGGTTCGCGCCCGAGGTCAACGATCTCGCGCTCTACGTCACGCTCGTGAAGCTGATCTTCTCGATCATCGCCGCGCTCGGTGTCTTCCGGGTGTGCCGGGCCTACGGTGCGCGCGGCTGGTGGGCGGCGCCGGCGGCCATCGCGTTTCCGCTGTCGGGCTGGTTCCTGTTCTTCGACGAATCCAGCTGGGCCACTTCGCTCACCGGCACCGCCTGGATGCTGCACGCCTGGGCCTCGGCCATCCGCTACACCCGCACCCCGGCCGCCGGACGCCGCTGGACCAGCGGGCCGATACCGGTGTTCGTCTTCGCCTACCTCGCCATCTCCGTCCAATATGTGTTCCCCGCAGTGGAATCCGCGTTGATGTTCGGCGCGGTGGCCGTGGGCGAGGCGATCCGGCAGCGCACCTGGCGACCGGCGCTGCGGCTGCTGGCCGTCGCGGCCTGCGCCGGACTCGCGGGGCTCGAGACCTACCTGCCGGGCATGCTGTCCTCGCCGGTCACCTGGCGCGGCAACGAACGCGTGCTGTCCGACGACTTCCTGACCGTGCCGTGGTCGGAATCGCTGAATGCCAGTCTGCCCAGCACGGTTCCGGCCTTCACCGGATGGTGGGGCTACGTGCAGCCCATGCCGATGGTCTACATCGCGTGGTTCGTCGTCCCGGTGCTGGCCTTCGTCGATTGGGGCGCGGTGCGACGGTCGGCGCGCGAGTACGCGGGCCCGGCGCTGTTCGCGGTCGTCTTCCTGATGTGGACGGCCGGGCCCGGGCGGATCGGCCCGCTGCGCTGGCCCGCCCGGGTGCTGCCCATGCTCGCGGTCGGCGTACTGGTCCTGGTGTGCGTCGTGGTGAGCAGGCACGGCCGATTCGACGCGCCTCGCCGCTGGATCGCCGCGGCGGTGCTGATCGGCCTGCTGTTCGTCCGATCGTTCTGCGCCGCACCGCATCTGGTGGTCCGGCACCTGATCGCCACCGCCGTGGTGGCCGCGCTGACCGCCGCCTTGGTCCGGCTGGCGCGCACCCGCGGCCCGGCGGCGGCCTGCGCGCTGGCGGTCGTGGCCATGTTCCCCATCGCCTACGCGCAGGTGCGGGTGCAAGGGCCGACGCCCATGTCGTATCACTTTCCCGAGCGGCGCTCGGAGATGACCGCGGCCTTCCCGCGATTCGACGGCGTCACCCTGCAACTGGCCGACCGCGCCCTGGTGCCGCCCGCCGAACAGTCCGCGGCCGGCGCCTGGGGGTCGCTGGCGTTCGGCAACTACGCCAAGAATCTGGGCCTGAACTACGTCAACGCCTACACCCCGATCGGCTACCGCGCGTTCAGCGCCCTGTTGTGCATGGGGTGGGACGGCAGCACCTGCCCGGCCGCCTTCGGCGCGGCCTTCTCGGCCGAACCCGAGACCGGACGCCGCTACGTGGACCTGATGAAGGTGGATCGTGTTGTCCTGCAACGGGCCCAGTACCCGGACGCTGGTCGGCAGGCGCCGCCACCGGGCTGGCGATGGGTGGACTATCCGGGGCACGAACGCTACATCTGGGTGCTCGAGCGGGCGGACGGCCCGATCTCGGCCCGGCCCGGTCCTGCCGCCGCGCGCGATGTCACCGCCACCCAGGTCGGGCGCGACAGCGTGAGCAGCCACCTGCGGGTCAGCTCCGCCGACGGCGGCCGCCTGGTCTTCGCCCGGCTGGCCTGGCCCGGCTACCGCGTCACCCTGGGCGGACACGAGATCGGTGTGCGCACCGTCGCGAATATCTTTGTCGGCGTCGACATTCCGCCCGGCACCGCCGACGCCGACCTGGTGGTCGAATGGCGACCGCCCGGATGGAAGATCGGGATCGCCGCCGCGCTGGCGGGACTGCTGGGACTGGCCGCGCTGCAGTGGGCCTACCGGCGCGACCACCGCCAGGACGAGGGTTTCGGGACGGTGCTGCCCGCAACCGATGTAGACCCCGTGACCGAGCCGTTGGCGCCGGTGCTGGTCTGAGTGGCGTGGCGCCGGCGGACGCGCCGGGGAATGGCCGTGGTCACACTGTCGGCCTCGATGTGGGTGTTCGCTCACCGCGAAGTCGCCGAGCGACCGGGGCCTCCGCTGGCGGGGTGACGACTGCGGACGATAGCGTATGGCTATTGCGCTGTTTCGTGTCCGATGCGCCATTCGGCCTGGGCGTCGGGAACAGCGATAGGCTGGAATTCGAGCGGAGGGAGTGAGCGTGAACGAGAATCCCGGCACCGCCCTGCCTTCCGGCATCGAGGCGGAACCGGCCGCGCGGGATGGCGCGGTGGCACGGCTGATGACCGAATTCTGCCCGGCGGCGGACCGCGCCACCGTCGAGCACATCCTCGACGGTTCGCTGGCCCATCTGACCGCGATCGGACTACCGGAGGATCGGCTGCCGACATTGGCCGAGCGTTTCGCGCGCGAGCGACTGACCGCCTTGGCCCGGACCCAGGGCCGCGGCGCCCCGTCCGGCCCCACGGTCCTGTTCGTCTGCACCCAGAACGCCGGGCGCTCACAGATGGCGCAGGGGTTCTTCGCCAGTATGGCCGGGCCGCAGGCGGCCGCGTGGTCGTGTGGGTCGGCCCCGAGCGCGGCGATCCACCCGCTGGTGATCGCGGCCATGGCCGAACGCGGTGTGGACATCGCCGACGAGTTCCCGAAGCCGTGGTCCGACGAACTCATGCGGGCCGCCGACGTGGTCATCGACATGGGCTGCGGCGACGACAACCCGATCATCGGCGGGCATCGGTTCGAGCAGTGGCCGCTGCCCGACCCGGCCGGGGGCGGGATCGAGGAGATCCGCGCCATCCGCGACGACATCGAGCAGCGGGTGCGCCGGCTGGTCGCCAACCTCGGGCTGGCGGCCTGAGTTCTGCCGTGCGGGGCTCGCGCGGGTTCTAGGACAGTTCCAGGGTCGCGGCCGTGAACCGCCACAGGCGTGCCGCGGCCAGCTCGAGCGCGGGCCGGGGATGGGAGCGCAGTTGCCGGCCGATGCCATGGCGTAGACCGCCGATCACGTACGCGCCCGCGCTGTCGGCGTCGAGGTCGGCGGGGATCTCGCCGGTGGCCTGCCCGCGCCGGATATTGGCGGCGGCGGCGTCGCCGAGATTGCGAATGTAGACCGCCTCGATCTCGGTGAGACCGGGATCCGGGGCGGCCCGGTTGAGGAGTAGCGCCGCGAGCGGGTGGTCGTAGTGGTAGGCCACGAAACAGTGGGTGCGGGCGCGTTCGCGGGTGGCCCAGTCGCCTTCGGGGAGGCGATCGTCGGCGATGGCTTGGCTGAGTCCTTCGTAGAAGTCGTCCCAGATCGCCGCCAGCAGACCGACTTTCGAGCCGAAGTGGTGATAGAGCGCGCCGGTGCTCAGGCCGGTGCGGCGGGTCAGCGCGCTCAGTTCCAGGAGTCCGTTGGCGTGGACCAGTTCCTCGCGCGCGGCGTCGAGAAGTTGTTGACGTCCGATCGGTGCTCGTGCCACAGTCGGAGGATAACAGAACTCAGTTATGTAAAGGATGGCCCGATGAGCACGAAGGTGACCTCGCTACGGGATCTCGACGGCGATCTGGCCGGAACCTATCGGCGCACCGGCAGCAGCGGTGCGAGCGTGGACCCGGCGGTGGTCGACGCGGATCTGGCCGTGCTCGAACGCGACGGCTACGTGATCCTGCCCGACCTGCTGACCGCGGCCGAGCTCGACCAGATCCGGGAAAGCGTTGCGCCACTGCTGGATCGGAGCGGGCGCAACAACTTCGAGGGCCATTCCACTCAGCGCGTCTACAGCGTGCTGAACAAGACCCGATCCTGCGACCGCATCGCCGACCACCCGCGCGTGCTGGCCCTGCTGGACCGGCTGTTCCTGCCCAACTATCTGCTGTCCATGCTGCAGGTCATCAATATCCTGCCCGGCGAGGCCGCGCAGATGCTGCACACCGACGACGGCTTCTATCCGCTGCCGCGCCCGCGAAAGGCGTTGGGGGCGGCCACCATCTGGGCCATCGACGATTTCACCGCCGACAATGGCGCCACCGATGTGGTACTCGGAAGCCATGTGTGGGGCGATGAACTTCCCGATGCGTCGACGCCGCGGGAACCGATCGTGATGCGGGCCGGTAGCTGCGTATTCTTCGGCGGCACGCTGTGGCACGGCGGCGGCGCGAATCGTTCGGCGAATCCGCGGCTCGCGCTCACCGCGCAGTATTGCGAGCCGTGGCTGCGTCCCCAGGAGGCGTTCACCCTGTCGATGACCCGCGACACGGTGCGGGCGGTCTCGGAGGACATACGGCGGATGCTCGGCTACAGCATTCACCCGCCCTTCATCGGGCAGGTCGACGGCATGCATCCCAAACGGCTGCTGGAACCCGGCGCGCCGGCGCTGTAGCGGTTATTTCGCGAGCTCGCGGGCCAGTTGCACGGCGGCTTTCATATCCGGCGCGTACCCCACCCGCCATTGCAGCCGGTCGATCGGCGTCACCGACACCTTGTACCGGTGTTCCTCGACCCGCTCGAATTTGACCGTGACCGATTCGCTCAGTGGGGCCTGCGTACCCATTGCTTCTCTCCTCACCCTGCGAAGACGTCGGGGGCGGTGGAAACATATTCACGGCATGCGAGCGGGCTGATGCTTGCTCTGGATTAACTGTAAGAAATTCAGGGCCGCTTGGATACGGACAAAGGTTACATTCTCGGCGCGACCGGAGAACGGTCGCGCCGAGTGCCGCCGAGTGTGTCAGCCGTTGCGGCGACGGCGCGGCGCACCGCCCGCGCGCGGGGATCCGGAC
>NZ_JBSGCY010000151.1:0-14764 GCF_053602115.1 Nocardia sp. NPDC004582
TCAGGTCGGCTACCCGTCGTCGCCTTGGTGGGCCGTTACCCCACCAACAAGCTGATAGGCCGCGGGCCCATCTCGCACCAGTAAACCTTTCCAACAACCCCCATGCAGAGGCTGCTCATATCCGGTATTAGACCCAGTTTCCCAGGCTTATCCCAGAGTGCGAGGCAGATCACCCACGTGTTACTCACCCGTTCGCCGCTCGTGTACCCCGAAGGGCCTTACCGCTCGACTTGCATGTGTTAAGCACGCCGCTAGCGTTCGTCCTGAGCCAGGATCAAACTCTCCGTTGAAGACTCTAGATTGCGCCCGAAGGCGAATCAGAAGTATCTCGAACCAGAGTCCGAAAACCTAGCAAAATAGTCGGTCGGAAAATGACCGACTTAATGTCCAACCACCCTCACGGGGGTGAGAATGATTGGAACCAAATAAAATATTTGGCACTGACATTCATCGACACACTATTGAGTTCTCAAAGAACACACGCACAAACGATCTCCCGGGCTCTTAGTCCCGCTCGATCGTGAGGCAACTTTTACAGCTTAGCCCAGCCGTCGCAGCGAAACCAAATCCGCTGGTCAGGTGGAACTAGTGTGATCATCAGGCGCTCCTCGTCCAACCTCGTTTCCCAGGCCCTTGGGGCTCCGGGTCGGTGTCCGTGTCGCTCTGACCTGGAATAAGTTACGTGTTGCTACGAACAGAAGTCAAATCGGCTGGTCAGAGGCATAATTCGCGGGTGTACGTGTGCGGTTGGTCGATTACGAGCGGCATCGCCGACGAGTTCGCGGAAAGACTCCCGGGCAATAACGAAACCGACTGGCGCGTTAGTTGGCTGCCCGGCCGCCTGCTCACCCGTGAACAAGCGATCGCCGCCATGGAATTGGTGGAACTCCTCCTCGACCCCGCGCATCCGACCGATCCGGCCGCGCACGCCACCGTCGCGGCCGCCGCCGCACTCCTCGGTATCCGCCCCATCGACGCCGCCGCCGTGCTCTCCGAACGCCATCCCCGGCGCTGACCGGGGCGCGAATCCGAACCCCCACCGAATCCCGGTGCGGCACTTAGCATCACTGGGCATGCCTGACATCAGTGGACTGCTGCACAAGATCCGCCACGGCCTCGACACCCAGGTCAGCCTGTCCCGGCTGCGGCGCGACCGCACCCTCGCCGACGCCGTCGCGGGACGGACCGTGCTGATCACCGGGGCCTCCTCCGGCATCGGACGGGTCGCCGCCATCCAGCTCGGCGCGGCCGGGGCCACCGTCCTGCTGGTCGCGCGCCGCGCGGACGAACTCGCGGACGCGGTCACCGAGATCGAGGCCGCGGGCGGGCGGGCCGTCGCCTATCCCTGCGACCTCAACGACTTCGAGGCGCTCGACGCCATGACCGCGAAGGTGCTCGCCGACCACGGGCGGGTGGACATCCTGGTCAACAATGCCGGGCGGTCCATCCGCCGCCGGCTCGACCAGTCCTACGACCGCTTCCACGACTACGAGCGCACCATGCGGCTCAACTACTTCGCCGCGGTCCGGCTCATCCTCGCGTTCGCGCCCGCCATGCGCGACCGCCGCGACGGGCAGATCATCAACATCCTGTCGCTCGCCAACCTCTACGGCGGCCCCGGCTACGCCGCGTACGTGGCGTCCAAGGCCGCCCTCGACTCGCTCAGCACCAACCTACAAGCCGAGACCCGGACCGAGAACCTCCGATTCACCTCCGTCTACCTCCCCCTGGTCCGCACCGACATGATCACCGCCAACCCCGTCTACCAGCAGGCCACGGCCAACGCGCTCACCGCGGACGAAGGCGGCCGGATCATCTGCGACGCGATCATCGACCGCCCCCGCCGCCTGGCCCCGGTCATGGGCCGGGTCGCCGGGCTCATCGACAGCGTTCTTCCCGAACGCGCCGACGCCATCCGCAACGCCCGGTTCCGCCAGGGCATGTGAACCGGCCGCCGACAGCGCCGGCCTGTCGCTACGCGGCATCGCCCGCGACCTCTGCATCGTCGCCTCCGCACGCATCCGGACGACCAACCGCCGGAGGGGCACCGAGCCGGCGCACACATTCGGCCAGTGCCTCTTCCGGATGACCGCGCCAACGCGTCCGGAAGCGGTTCGCCAGGGCGGACCGGGCGGCTTCCAGCGCGGTCGAATCCGCACTCCTGTCGGATATTCCGACCAGAACGCCGAACACGGTGCCGTCGTCGGTGCTGAAGTGTCTGGACACAGCACTGGGCCCGGTCACCGTGAGGTGACCGGGCCCAGGTTGTTCAAAAACCGTTGCCGGGGGCGCGGACTAGAAGTCCATGCCGCCCATGCCGCCGGTCGGGTCGCCCGCGGGGGCGGCCTTCTCCGGCTTGTCGGCGACGACGGCCTCGGTGGTCAGGAACAGGGCCGCGATGGAGGCCGCGTTCTGCAGGGCCGAGCGGGTGACCTTGACCGGGTCGGCAACGCCGGCGGCCAGCAGGTCGACGTACTCGCCGGAGTCGGCGTTCAGGCCGTGGCCGGCCGGGAGGTTCGAGACCTTCTCGGCGACGACGCCCGGCTCGAGGCCGGCGTTGAAGGCGATCTGCTTCAGCGGCGCGGACAGCGCGACGCGAACGATGTTCGCACCGGTGGCCTCGTCGCCCGACAGGGTCAGCGCGTCCAGGGCCGGAGCCGACTGCAGCAGAGCCACGCCACCACCGGCGACGATGCCCTCCTCGACGGCGGCCTTCGCGTTGCGGACGGCGTCCTCGATGCGGTGCTTGCGCTCCTTGAGCTCGACCTCGGTGGCCGCGCCCGCCTTGATGACCGCGACACCGCCGGCCAGCTTGGCCAGACGCTCCTGCAGCTTCTCACGGTCGTAGTCCGAGTCCGAGTTCTCGATCTCGGTGCGGATCTGCGCCACGCGGCCCTTGATGGCCTCCGCGTCGCCCGCGCCCTCGACGATGGTGGTCTCGTCCTTGGTGATGACGACCTTGCGGGCCTGGCCCAGCAGCTCCAGACCGGCGGTCTCCAGGGAGAGGCCGACCTCTTCGCTGATGACCTCGCCACCGGTCAGGATGGCGATGTCGGCCAGCATGGCCTTGCGACGGTCACCGAAGCCCGGGGCCTTGACGGCGATGGACTTGAAGGTGCCGCGGATCTTGTTCACGACCAGGGTCGACAGGGCCTCGCCCTCGACGTCCTCGGCGATGATCAGCAGCGGCTTGCCGGCCTGGATGACCTTCTCCAGCAGCGGCAGCAGGTCCTTGACGGTCGAGATCTTCGAGCCGACGAGCAGGATGTACGGGTCCTCGAGGACCGCTTCCTGACGCTCCGGGTCGGTCACGAAGTAACCGGAGATGTAGCCCTTGTCGAAGCGCATGCCCTCGGTGAGCTCCAGCTGGAGACCGAAGGTGTTGCTCTCCTCGACGGTGATGACGCCTTCCTTGCCGACCTTGTCCATGGCCTCGGCGATCAGCTCACCGATGGACGAGTCGCCGGCCGAGATACCGGCGGTGGCGGCGATCTGCTCCTTGGTCTCGACCTCCTTGGCGGTGTCGAGCAGCTTGGCGGTGACGGCCTCGACGGCCTTCTCGATGCCGCGCTTCAGGCCGAGCGGGTTGGCGCCGGCGGCCACGTTGCGCAGACCCTCACGGACCAGCGCCTGGGCCAGCACGGTGGCGGTGGTGGTGCCGTCACCCGCGACGTCGTCGGTCTTCTTGGCAACTTCCTTGACGAGCTCCGCGCCGATCTTCTCGTACGGGTCCTCGAGCTCGATTTCCTTCGCGATGGAGACACCGTCGTTGGTGATGGTGGGGGCGCCCCACTTCTTCTCCAGCACGACGTTGCGGCCCTTCGGGCCCAGGGTCACCTTGACGGCGTCAGCGAGAGCGTTCAGACCACGCTCGAGACCGCGGCGAGCCTCTTCGTCGTACGCAATTGTCTTGGCCATTGCGTTGAGATCCTCCAGATCTGGGGATTGACAGTGTTCTGGCCAGGCATGGTGCCCGCGACGGACGACCGAGGAGCTTGTTGAACAGCCCGGCCTCACCGCCCCGACCTAGCACTCACAGGTATGGAGTGCCAAACCCATTTCTAGCACTCACCCCCTGCGACTGCAAGGTCGGGGGCGCGCCCCGAAACACGCGCGAGACCGCGCCCGTGGCCTCGTGCGGTCCGGTCGCCCGCCCGGTACTACGAGAAGTGCGAACGGTCGTCGACCCGCAGCAGCAGGGCGATCAGCGCGTCCGTGCGGCGCTCCTCGGGAGTGCGGGGCTCGCCGTGCTCGACGGTGACGAGTTCGGCGTCCTGCAGCAGGAGTTCGGCTTCGATACGCATGATCGCCCGGATGAACGGCGGCGCGACCTCGGGTGGGAGGTCTCCGTTGACGATGTAGCCACCGTCGGGCGTGTCCTCTGTCGACACATAGCTGAGCGCGCGCAGCAGGTCAGCGCGCTGCTCCCCCGCAACTAGGTCGGAACTCTCGTCGTCCGCCATTCCACAATCGTATCTGCCGCAACATGCTCCCCACGGGATCCGGCGTAAGGACGCCGGTCCCGAGGCCTACATCACCAGGTCGGCAGCGGGGCGGAACGACACGCGGACTACTGCGTGTCCGGGGTGCCCGCGGGCGTGGCGGGTGCGGACAGCGACGCCAGCAGGCCCGCGACATCGGCCTGCACCGCGTCCTTGTCCAGGCCCAGACCGGACAGGATGCCCGCACCGTGTTCCAGGTCGAGCAGGGCGAGCAGCAGGTGCTCGGTGCCGACGTAGTTGTGGCCGAGCCGCAGCGCCTCGCGGAAGGTCAGCTCGAGGGCCTTGCGGGCCTGCGCGTCGAAGGGGATGAGCGGCGGGACCGGGTCACCGGTGGCGGCGGGCAGGGCGGCGGTGGCCACCCGGCGGACGGCGTCGGCGGAGATGCCCTTGGCCTCGATCACCTTGACCGCGAGCGATTCCGGCTCCGAGAGCAGGCCGAGGATCAGGTGTTCGGGACGGGTTTCCAGATTGCCGACGGCCCGGGCTTCCTCCTGGGCGGCCATCACCACCTGGCGGGCACGCGGGGTGAAGCGAGCGAATCCGGCATTGGGGTCGAGGGCGGCCGCCTGCCCGGCGTCGGCGGGCGTCTTGGGGACGAAACGCTTCTGGGCGGCCTGTTTGGTGACGCCCATGCTCTGGCCGATATCGGTCCAGGACGCGCCGGAACGGCGGGCCTGGTCGACGAAGTGGCCGATCAGGTGGTCGGCCACCTCGCCGATGTGGTTGCCCAGCACCACGGCGTCGGAGAGCTGCTCGAGCACGTCGTCGGGGCGGGCCTTCTTGATGCCGTCGATCAGGTCGTCGAGGCGGATCGAGTTCGTCATGCGTCAACTGTAGGTTGACCAAGTAGTCTTGGTCAACCATTGGTTGACGATGTGTCGGCCGGTGGGTCAGAGCTTCGCCGCCCGGCCCACCGCACCCACGATCTGCTCCTTGACCCAGGCCGCCGGACGGCCGGTCAGGGCGATGCTGCCGTTCGAGTCGTCGGCCTTCATGACCTGGACCAGACCGTCCCGGCGGCCCAGGCTCATGCAGGTCAGCACGAAGCGCGGAGTGAAGGGCCCCGGCTGCTTACCGCGCAGGCGCGCCGCGACGGCCGCACCCAGGTATTTGCCCGCGGGCTGCGCGGCCTGGCACGACATGCGCGCCTCCCGGCCGTTGTGCCCGATCATCACCGCCGCGTCACCGACCGCGTACACATCGGCGAGGCCCCGCACCCGGAGCCGATCGTCGACCAGTACCCGGTCACGCCCGTCCACCGGCAGACCCGAGCGGGCCGCCACCGCCGGAACCTTGAAACCCGTTGTCCAGAGCACGATGTCGGCGTCGACGCGGTCGCCGTCCACCAGTTCGAGGCCGGTGGCGGTCACCGCCGCCACCTTGGCGACGCGCACCTCGACGCCGAGACGATCCAGCACCGTGCGAATGTGCGCGACGGCCTTGGGGATCAGCCAGCCGCCCGGCTCGTCCGAGCTGACCAGCACCACGTCGAGTTCGGGATTGGTCTCGGCCAGTTCGGTGGCGGTCTCGAGGCCGGTCGCGCCGGCGCCGACCACGGCCACCCGGCCAGTGAGGGCGGGGATCCGGCGCACGTCCTCCGACGTGGCCACGGTGTGCGCGAATTCGGCCGCGCCGGGCACCATCGAGAGATCGGCGCGGCTGCCCAGGGCGTAGATCAGCGAGTCGTAGGCGACGGCGTCGCCGGTGGCCAGTTCGACGCGGCGGGCCTCGGTGTCGATGCGCTCGGCGCGACCGTTGACGAACTCGATCCCCTTGGCCGCCAAGGTCTTCCGCAGTTCCCAGCGGGCCACGTCCTGCCCGGCCGCGACCTGGTGCAGGCGCACCCGGTCCACGAATTCGGTGTGCAGGTCGATGACGGTGACGTGCGCGCCCTTGGCCTTGATCGCTTCCCGCGCCGCGGCCAGACCCGCGTACCCCGCGCCCAGAATGACGATTCGATGCTGCCCGGTCATGAGAGTGCTCCCTTCACTTCAGGTACACAGTCGGCCCCGCTCGGTAGCCGACACCCTCTAGACCGGACAGCCCCGCGATCCCTGACAGAATCCGGATGTGTCCCGCGTCACACGTGATCGTGCGACGTGAAATAGGTCAGCTTGTCCGGGTTCACCACGAGCTGGAGCGAGGCGATCGACTCGCCGTCGAAGCCGACCGAGATGGTGCCGAGCACGGTCCCGTCCGCGCGCACCACGAAGGCGGGCGCGGCGTTGACCTCTTCGATCACGATGCTGACGGCCGCGCCGAAGCTGGGGATCTTGCCGAACAGGCCCAGCAGGTAGCGGGCCACCTTCTCCGCGCCGACGATCGGCCGCTTGGCGGCATTGACCTTCGTGCCGCCGTCGGCGAGCGCCACGATATCGGCGGTGAACATGGATTCGAGCGCCGCCAGATCACCGGATTGCGCTGCGCTGAGGAACTTCTCGACCAGTTCGCGCGCGTGCGCCGGGGCCGTTTCGAAGCGCGGCTTCTCCTCGTGTACCCGGTGCGCGGCGCGGCGGTACACCTGCTGCGCGTTGGATTCGGTGAGGCCGAGCATGTCGGCGATCTCGCGGTGCGCGTAGCCGAAGGCCTCGCGCAGTACGAAGACGGCGCGTTCGGTGGGGCTGAGCCGTTCGGCCAGCGCCAGGAAGGC
This sequence comes from Nocardia sp. NPDC004582, assembly GCF_053602115.1. Taxonomy (NCBI): domain Bacteria; kingdom Bacillati; phylum Actinomycetota; class Actinomycetes; order Mycobacteriales; family Nocardiaceae; genus Nocardia; species Nocardia sp. NPDC004582. Next base: position 7,153 of record NZ_JBSGCY010000151.1, read on the forward strand.
CATCGACACCAGTTCCCGCTGTTCCGCCGACTCCAGCGGGCCGAGTTCGCCGTGGCCGGTGGGGACGGGTTCGGGCAGCCAGGGCCCGACGTAGGTCTCGCGGCGGGCGCGGGCCGAATCCAGCCAGGTGCGGCAGAGATTCACCAGGATGGTGGTCAGCCAGGCCTCGACGGAGCGGATGTCGGTGCGGTCGGTGCCGTGCCAGCGCAGGTAGGTCTCCTGGACGGCGTCCTCGGCCTCGGCGGCGGATCCGAGCATGCGGTACGCGAGCGCGAAGAGCCGCGGCCGGTGCCGTTCGAATTCCACCATGTGTGCCGCCCTCCAGGAAATTCTCCCGTGAGATTACTTGGGCGCCACCCGGATCGCGACTGCCACCGGGGTGTTGGCGTAGGTTCCGGCCAGACAGGCGAGCTTGGCGGTGCTGAGGGCGGCGGCGGGGCTGCCGTCCAGGAACGAGCCCGGATGCGCGGCCAGTACCTGCTGGATGACCTGCTGCTCGGCGTCCTCGGTGAGGTCGCGGAAGTCGGCGCAGGTGGTCTGGGCGCCGTTGGGGGCGCTGGTCTTCTTGGCGACCGTCGCGGTGGTGACCGCGCCGGGAGCGTCGGCGGGTGCTTCGGTTGCGGCCGCGCTGGTCGTGGCGGCCGCGCTGGTGGTTCTGGCCGCCGCGGTGGTGGTTCCGGCCTGTTTCAGGCTGTTCGCGTCACCGGACGTACCGGAGCCGCATCCGGTGAGAACCAGCACCACCGCGCCAGAGGCGAGGGCGACCATCGACAGACGCTTCATACCCTGCTTTCCGAACTTTCCCGAAGTGCCAGCCGCCGGACCGGCCCGGCGCTCGCAGCAGCGTACCCGGCCCCGCCGGAGCCGGAAAGGAAAAGTCTGGTCGGCCGGTTTTTACCGGCCGGACAGCGGGTCAGTTCAGGCGCTGCTGCCAGTCCGCGGGCACCCGGTCACGCGGCCCCGGCACTCCCTGATCGGCCGGATGCGAGGTCGGAGCGGCCAATTCGGGACCGCCGCTGTACATGTCCTCGGTCTCGAAGTTGTAGAACCAGTCCTCGCCGGGCTCGTAGCTCTGAATGAACGGATGCCCGGTCTCCCGGAAGTGCTTGGTGCCGTGCTGACTCGGCGAGTTGTCGCAACACCCGACATGGCCGCACTCCGCGCAACGCCGCAGATGGAACCACCAGCCGCCCGCGGCGTCGCATTCCGCACAGCCCGCCCCGCTGGGCGGAACGCTCGGATCGATGCCCTTGATCTGCTCGGTCATCAGTTGCCTCCTGTCGTCGCCGGTTCCGCCAAGGCCCCGGGCTCGGCCGTGCCCTGGTTCGCCGCCTCCAGCGGCAGCCGCACGATGAAACGCGTGTTCCCGGGCTCGGATTCGACCCGGATATCGCCGTGATGCTTGTTCACCACGATCCGGAACGAGATGTCCAGGCCCAGCCCCGTGCCCTCGCCGACCGGTTTGGTGGTGAAGAACGGTTCGAAGATGCGGGTGCGGATCTCATCCGGCACGCCCGGCCCGGTATCGCCGATTTCCACTGCCGCGCACTCGTTCTCACGATAGGTGCGGATGGTCAGCGTACCGCGCCCGTCCATCGCGGACACGGCGTTGTCGATCAGATTGGTCCACACCTGGTTGAGTTCGGCCGCGTAGCACGGCACCGGCGGCAGCGCCGGGTCGTACTCCTTGACCACGGTGATGTCGTCGCCGATCTTGCGGGCCAGCATCACCAGCGTGCTGTCCAGCAGTTCGTGCAGATCCACCACCTGGAACGGGGCGCGATCCATCTGCGAGTACTGCTTGGCCGCGTTCACCAGCGTGGAGATCCGGTTGGTCGAGTCGGTGATCTCGTTCATCAGCAACTCGGTCTCGACGGTGTAGTTGAGCCAGCGCATCGCCGCCTCGAAAACGTCTCCGCCGCAACCGGACAGGGTGCCGTGCACCTTCTCCATCCAGTCCAGGTCGAAACCGGCCTGCACGAAGTTGGGGGCGATGTCCCAGCCATTGGCGACCCCGTGGTCCTCGAGCCAGTCACCCAGCTCGTCCTCGCGGTCGGCGGCCTCCAGCGGCGTCAGCACCGGGGCCTTGGCGACCTGCGCGGCCGCCTCCTCCTGCAACTGGGCCAGCGCCTCGAGCGTCTCGGAGTTGAACTTGCCGTGCGCCATCATCTTCAGCTTGTGCCGCATCCCCGCCACCCGTTCGCGCAGCGAGGAGGTGGCGCGCACGGCGGCGGCGGCCGGATTGTTCAGCTCGTGGGTCAGGCCCGCCGACAGCGAGCCCAGCGCCAGCAGCCGTTCCCGCTGGCCGATGCGCTCATTGGCGTTGCGGTTGCCGAAGAAGACGCCCTCCAGCAGGTGCAACGCCATCGGGAACCAGTCCTGCATCATCTTCGCGAAGGTGCCCGCGTCGAGGACGAAGAACTTCGAGGGCCGGGTCACGTAGAAGGACGCGGTGTAGGTCTGCTCGACCTTGTCGCCCATGTAGGCGGTCCACGCGCCCGAGTACGAGCCGACATGCTCGGTGCGGACGAGTTCGATCTCCTCGCCGCCGGAGTTCTTGGTCATCCGGACCTCGCCGTCCATCAGGACGTAGAAGCAGGTGGCCGGGTCGCCCTCGCGGAAAACCAGTCCGGGCTCGAAGATTTCGACGCGGCCGTCACGGCACAGCCAGGCCAGCTGCTCGTCGTCGAGCTTCTCGAACAGGAACAGGTGCCGCAGTTCGTTCGGGTCGCAGATCAATCGGGTGTTGCCCATGTGCGCCTACTCCTACTGTTTCGCGAGCCAGCGGTGGACCAGCATGACGGCCATCGCGCCCTCGCCGACCGCGGAGGCCACCCGCTTGGCCGATTCCGAGCGCACGTCGCCGGCGACGAACACGCCGGGCACGCTGGTCTCCAGATGCTGTGGGGGACGCGGCAGTTCCCAGCCCGCGGGCCGTTCGCCGTCCACCATGAGGTCGGGTCCGGCCAGCACGTAGCCGGCGTCGTCGCGTTTGACGATGCCGTCGAGCCAGTCGGTTTCCGGTGCGGCGCCGATGAACAGGAACAACCGTTCGGCGTCCACCTTCTCTTCCGTCCCGGTGGCGTTGTCGCGCAGCACGATCCACTCCAGGTGGTCGTCGCCGTCGGCGGACACCACCTCGGTGCGAGTGCGCACCTTGATGTTCGAGATCTGCGCGATCTGCTGAATCAGGTAGTGCGACATAGACGCTTCGAGGGATTCACCGCGCACCAGGATGTGCACGGCGCGGGCACGGCGGGACAGGAACACCGCGGCCTGGCCCGCCGAGTTCGCGCCGCCCACGATGTAGACGTCCTTGTCGGCGCAATCGCTGGCCTCGGTCATGGCGGAGCCGTAATAGACGCCGCGGCCGGTGTATTCGTCGACGCCGGGGGCCGGATGGTGGCGATAGTTGACGCCGGTGGCGATGAGCACCGAATGCGCGGCGACGCTGCCGCCGTCGGCGAACCGCACCACGCGCGCCGAACCGCAGGCCTCCAGGCCCACCACCTCGCGGGCGGTGATCAGTTCGGCCCCGAACTTCACGGCCTGGCGGCGGGCCCGGTCGGCGAGCTGAGCGCCGGACAGGCCGTCGGGGAAGCCCAGATAGTTCTCGATGCGGGAGCTCTGCCCGGCCTGGCCGCCGGTGGCGGTGCGTTCCACGAGCACCGTGCGCAGGCCCTCGGAGGCGCCGTAGACGGCCGCACCGAGCCCGGCCGGTCCGCCGCCGACCACGATCAGGTCGTAGAAGTCGCTGGAGGCATCGGTGTTCAGGCCGACGCCCTCGGCCAGCTGCGCGTCGGTCGGCATGATCAGCACGTCGCCGCTGGGGTTGATGATGACCGGGCACTGGTCCTCGGTGGCGTGCGCCGCGGTCAGCAGACGCGCGCCCTCCGGCTCGTCGACCTGGTACCAGCGATACGGCAACTGGTTGCGCGCCAGGAACTCCCGCACCTCCGAGCAGCGCGCCGACCAGCGGTGGCCGACCACCTTGGTCTCGGTCACCGGCTTGTGCTCGTCACCACGCCAGGCCTCCAGCAGGGCGTCGATGACCGGGTAGAGCTTCTCCTCCGGCGGGTCCCACGGCTTGAGCAGGTAGTGATCGAGGTCCACCACATTGATGGCCTCGATGGCGGCGTTGGTGTCCGCGTAGGCGGTGAGCAGCACCCTGCGGGCGTAGGGGTGCAGGTCCATGGCCTGTTCGAGGAATTCGACACCGTTCATCCCGGGCATCCGGTAGTCAGCGATCAGCACTGCGACCGGCTGGCCGCGCAGTTTCATCTCACGCAGGGCATCGAGGGCGTCCGCGCCGGACTCCGCCCGCAGAATCCGGTAATCCGCCCCGTACCGGCGACGCAGATCCCGCACGACGGCCCGCGAGACGCCGGGGTCGTCGTCGACACTGAGAATGGCCGGCTTGACGGCAGTGGGTGAAGTCACCTGACCAGTATCGCGGACTCAAATCCGGTGATGCTGAATGAGATCCATCTCGGTCGGAGTGAGTAATCGCTCGAGGCGTTCCTCGAGCGCCCGATTCGCCTTGCGGCCGGACGTGCCCGGTGGTTTGGATTCGGCGGAATCCGCATCGGATCCGGACTCGTCGGCGGGGAGGAGCGGGACGGTCTTGCTCTCCAGATGCAGAAGCGAACGCAGGTTCACGGCCGATCACCTCACGTTTCCCAATCGGAAGCAGGTGGCTGTGTCTGTAACTTCGTTTATCCCACATTGTGCGCCAGTCATTACATTTCGGACATCAACACCCCAGGAAATGTGACCCAAGTGATCTTCCGGTCCTGGAGTGACCCCTGATCACATTTCATACGTGCTGGTAGGAGTGGGTGATCCACGCCACGGCCGCCCGGTGACCCAGGCCACGCGAACTAGGATGCCCGTAACCGACCGTCACGTCCCCGGAGGCAGCGTTGCCGAACATCCTCGAAGCCAGCATCGACATCGCGGCCGCGCCGGACAAGGTCTGGGACGTGGTCTCCGATCTGCAGCGAATCCGCGAGTTCAGCCCCAACACCCTGCGCATGCAGCCGCTGGGCCGCACGGTCCGCACCGGCACCTGGACGGTGAACCTGAACAAGGCCGAGGGCTACGTCTATCCGAGCACCTCGCGGATCGTGCGCTTCGAGCCGAATCACGCGCTGGCGTTCCGGATGAACGAGAACGGCACCGTCTGGAGCTACACCCTCGAGCCCACCGCCGACGGCGGCACCAAGCTGATCCAGCGCCGCGACGTGCCCAAGGGCAAGTTGCCCGGCTGGCTGCAGCTCACCGTCGACAAGGTCTTCGGCGGCGAGGCGGCGTTCGAGGGCGCGCTCGTCGACGGCATGCACGAAACCCTCGGCCGGATCAAGGAACTTCTGGAGCGCTGAGCGTAGGTTCGGCCTATGCGACGACTCACAGCGATCTGCGCCGCGGCCGCCGGTGTCGCGATCCTGGCGACCGGATGCGGTAGCTCCGATTCGGGCGACCGCACGGTGACGGTCACCGGCACCGGCAAGGTCCAGGGCACCCCGGACGTGCTCAATGCCGACCTCGGCACCGAGGTCAGCGCGACCGACGTGTCCGCGGCCGTCGATCAGGCCAACGCCAAGGCGAAGGCCATCACCGACGCCATGGTCACCGCGGGCGCCAAGCGCGAGGACATCAAGACCAGCGATCTGTCCGTCCAGCCCGCTTACGGGCCGGAGGGACGCACCATCACCGGCTATCGCGCCACCAACACCATGCACGTGGCCGTGCGGGACCTGCCCAAGGCCTCGGGCATCCTGTCGGCCGCGGTGCAGGCGGGCGGCAACGACACCCGCATCAGCTCGGTCGCCTTCGGGCTCGAGGACAACACCAAGCTGCTGGCCGACGCCCGCGCCCGCGCCTTCGAGGACGCCAAGAGCCGCGCCCAGCAGTACGCGGACCTGTCCGGGCTGAAGCTGAAGAAGGTCAAGACCATCAGCGAGAACGGCAGCGGGACCACGCCCACCCCGATGTACAAGGACGCCCTGCCCTCCGGGGCCGCGCCCAGCATCAACCTCGAACCCGGCCAGCAGACGGTCACGTTCACCGTGACCGCCGCCTGGGATCTGGACTGACCGCTACTTCCAGTTCGGGAGGTGGACCACCTGGGCCGCGTAGGACAGGCCCGCGCCGAAGGCGATGATCAGGGCGGTGCCGCCGGGTTTGGCGTCGCCCTTGCGCATCATGGCCTCCATGGCCAGCGGAATCGAGGCCGCGGAGGTGTTGCCGGCCTCCTCGATGTCGTTGGCCAGGGCGCAGTCCTCGGGAAGCTTCAGCACCCGGGCCATGATTTCGATGATCCGGCCGTTGGCCTGGTGCGGAACCATGGCGTCCAGGTCCGCGGGGGTCAGCCCGGCCGCTTCGATGGCGTCGCGGCAGACCTTCTCCAAAGAGTGTGCGGCCCAGCGGAACACGGCCGTACCTTCCATGGCGAGATAGGGCCGGACGGCGTCGAGACCGCGTTCCTCGATCTCGGTGAAGAACTCCATCCAATCCTTGTCCTGGCGGATGGCGTGGTGCTGGGTGCCGTCCGAGCCCCACACGGTGGGCCCGATCCCGGCTTCATCGGAGGGGCCGATCACCACCGCGCCCGCACCGTCGGCGAACAGGAACGCGGTGCCGCGATCCTTCGGGTTCACCGTGGTGGTGAGCTTCTCCACGCCGATGACCAACGCATTGCGGGCGGTACCGCCCTTGACCAGATCCGAGGCCAGCGCGACCGCGTGGCAGAAGCCCGCACAGCCGGCCGAGACGTCGAAGGCGGCCACATTCCGCAAGCCGAGTTCGGTCGCGATCTGCGGAGCCGCGGCAGGCGTCAGCAACAGCCAGGTAGACGTGGCGACGATGACACAGTCGATCGTGGCGGGATCGACCTCCGCGGCGTCGATGGCGTCGCGGGCGGCCGCGGCGCTCATGCTGATGATCGTCTCCTCGGGGGAGGCGAAGCGCCGGGTACGGATGCCGGACCGGGTCCGGATCCATTCGTCGCTGGAATCTATCGGCCCCGCCACCTCGTCATTGGTGACGATGCGCTCCGGCCGGTACACGCCGAGCCCGAGCATTGCCGTGTGCTCTGCCCCGCTGATCGAGGCAATTCGAGCAGACATTGGTTCTCCCTTATGTACTGCGTACTGCGCGTCGAACGTGACCTTCATCGAGTCCCCACCCCACGGCCGGAATGCCGCATACATGAGGCTCCCTCAGCTTAATCCGGACAGCTTCTCATGTATGTGCTTCCGCTCACAATTGTGCATACGTTGACCAGTGCTTCACATACCGCCCGGTGGGCACCGGAAAGGGTCTTGGGCAACCGAGAACGCGAGCGTCGGACGCGCTTCCCGTAGTGTGTGACGCGGTCTATGACCGCAATCATCCGCGCATGAAAGAGGAGCTCGTGGCCCGTCGCCCCACCCCGCCCGGCACCCCGGAAACGACCGGACTCGGTCACGTGGCCGACCTGGTCCGATCCTCCATTCCGCCGCTGCACCCCGCCGGCCTGCCGTTCGTGGCGGCGCCGCTGGCCGTGGCCGCGCTGGGCTTCCGGCGAAAGTGGGTGCGGCGCACCGGGCTCGCCGCCGCGGCGGCCTGCGCC
>NZ_JBSGCY010000152.1:0-14762 GCF_053602115.1 Nocardia sp. NPDC004582
GGCGACCGCTTCGGCGACTCGCGGCGCCGCGGCCTCGGCGGGCGCCGGCTGCGGAGTGGGTGCGACGGCCGGTTCGGGAGCCGCGATCACCTCGGTGACCTGCGGGACCGACAGGTCCGGCGCCGCGGGCGCGGCCAGATCCGGCGTGCCGGCGAGCGCGGCGGCGGGGGTCAGATCGTGGACGGCCCCCACGGCGGGAGCGTGGACGATCCGGCGGGTCGGCACTTCCTCGGCCGGCGCGGCGTCCGCGGCGCTGGGCAGACCGGCACCCGCCACGAAGCCGAGCACCTCGTACTGCGTGCCCAAGGTCATGACGGCCGAGCTCTTGTCGTGCGCGATGAAGCCCTGATTGGCGCCCAGCACCCGGCGCAGGGATTCCAGCCAGCGGTGGTCGAGCACGCGGCAGTCGGCCCACGGGAAGTACTCGAGACCGGTGCGGAGGTAGAAGCGGTCACCGATGCGGGCGCCGCGCAACAGCTCCAGCAGCCAGGCGTCGATGAGATTGGGCTGGGCATTGCGGTAGATGCGCGAACGCGGCGGGACCGACCCGTTCGCGAATTCGCCGAAGTAGTTCAGCAACTCGCCCGGAAACTCATCGGGTTTCCCAAATCCGACAACATCCAAACCAAGAAGTTGCTCAGGAAGTTGGGCGGCGATCCTGCGCTCGTCATGCAGTTTGAACTTCCTATTGATGTTCTCAGTGCGCATTTGTCTCCGATTTCCCACTCCAACTTCACGGAACCCTAGCATGAACCCAACCGTTTCAAACCAGTTTGGTCGGCCGCCTAGAGTAGTGGTACAGCATGGTCCGCAACGAATCCGCTACCCGCAGTTGCGGCTATCGCGACGCAACGAACCGGGCGTTCGGCCTCATTGGCGATAGCGGCCCGCAATGATGTCTCCCTGGGCACGAAGGCCCGGATTGCCCGGCTCCCAGTAGTTTCCGTGGGACAACACATCGAATGGCAAGGCCCGCAACCCGGGCAGGCCGAGAGTTGGCCCGGAGGAAGTGAAAACCGTTGCGCGGAATTCGCGATCGACTGGGTTAACACCGTGTACTAATTGACCGAACACAGGAACCGGGTCGGCGGGGTCGGCAGTGGCATAGACATGCGCGCCGTTGTGGCCCGCCGGAATACCCATCAAACGCAATTCTGAAACATTGTCAACTTCTATCCCAGGACTTCCCACCAGTACCACGTCATCGGCGGCCAGGGTGTGCGCTCCGCTGGCGGCCGCCCCGATCACGGTGCTCCCGTAGCTGTGTCCGAGTACGGTCTGATGCGACGCGAGACCCAGATGGCTTGCCCGCAATCCGGATTCGAACCGATCCAGTGCGAGCGCGCCCGCGCGGGCCCGCCGGTCCCCCAGCGCCGCGGCCAGATCCGGCGGTGCGTCGTAGCCGTACCACGCGATGACCGACGTCCGCGCCGACGGATCGGACCGTTCGGCCGCCCCGAGCAGCGCGCGGACCCGCCGTATCCCCACTCCGACGGCGGTGAGCGGTGATCCGGTTCCCGGCACGAAGGTCGCCACATTCGCTGCGGTGTCGGGATTGTTGAGCGCGATCGCGCCGTGCCCCTCGGTGTCGACCGCCAGCAGGAGCCGGCCGCCCGGTGCCGGACCGAGCTGTTCCTCCAGCGCCGCATATCCCGCGACCCTGGTGAGCACCTCGGCCCGCGCCGCTTCCCACGCCCGCAGCGCCGTCCAATCCCCGCTGCTCGTGGGCAGATTCGCCCCGCGATACCAGTCGGGGTGCCGGGCGATCAGCCGTCGATCCTCCGCCACGGCCGCGGCACGCAGTGCCCGCACGGTGAGCCGGTTGTAGTGATCGCGGGCGAGCGCGGGCAATCCGTCCTGAACGCCGATCAGCGGATCCGCCGCGAACAGCTCGTCGCGATCCGCGGGTCCCAGCGACTTCCACAGCGCACCCAGCGCTATCGGATCCTCCGGCAACAGCGCGGTCCCGTCGAGCAGGTCCCGGATCCGGGGGCTCGGCCCGCCGCCGGTCGGATCCGCCCGCAATCCGGCCAGCGCCGTCGCGGCCGCGGTGAGCCGGGCGCCGACGCGCTCGTCGATCTCCCCGGCGGTGTCGAGCAACGGCACCAGCCGCGCCTGCAAGGCCAGCGCCTGCGCGTCGAACCCGGACTGGAAGATCAGGTCCAGCGCCAGGTCTCCGATCTGGGAGCGCGGGGCGGTCACCGTGCCGTCCTCGGCGATCCGGCAGCCGGTGGCGTGCGCCTCGTCCCGGATCCGGTCGATCAGCGCGCACACCCGATCGAGTGCCCCCGCCTCGGCGAGGGCGTCCGCGACCTCGATGAGCGCCGCGCCGATATGGTTCGCCGCGAGCTGGGATTCCAGCGCCCGCACCGCCGCGGCGGTCGCCGCGGCTCCACGCCACCCGTCGACGGCCGAATCGACCGCCCGCGCCACCCGCGTCCGCGCCGCACCGAACGCCGAATCGGCCGCCACCACAGCGGCACTCGCACGGTCGGCGGCGGTGGGATCCCACCCGCGCACCTGGGACAGGCTCGCTCGCGCCACCGCCCCTCCCGCCCGTGACCGGATCGCCTACCGAAACTGCTCCCTCGCATTACTCGTCGCCGGTCGCGTCCGTCCGCCGGCGGTCAGGACGTGGCGTGCAGGTACCCGTCCAGCTCGGCGGATAGCGCCAGCTGGGTGGCCTCGTAGGTGGCGGCGCCGTGATCGGCCACGTCGGCGAAGGACCGGAGCCGGTCCGCCAGGTGGCCGAGCGAGGCGAGCAGTGGCTCGCCGACGGTGACGGCGGCCGCGCCGATGGCCGAATTGGGCATGGCCTGACCGACTTTGGCGATCAGATCCACCGGGTCGATATTCGCGATGGCGGCGGCCTCACCCCTGATGCCCGCCGCCATGATGCGCAGCGCCGTGATGTCGGCGCGCAGCATGTCCGCCATGGTTCCCCCTTCGTCGTGCACCACACCCTAGCGGCGGTCGGCCGGGCCGGTGTGGCGAGAATGGCGGGTTGTGGACAACGCAGTGACTGTTCACATTTCGCCGAAAAGCGCTCACCTCGCGCGGCGGGCGGCCTCGCGGGCCAGGGCGCGGTCGCGCTGTTCCTCGAAGCGGAGCACGTCACCGCCGAGCCGTTCGAGGTAGGCGGCCAGCTCGTCGCGGAGGCGCTCGCCGCGGCCGGAGTAGTCGGTGCGATCGAAGATGTTCCAGCGGCGCAGCACCGGCATCAGGACCTCGTCGAGATGCTGGCGCAGGTCGTAGATCCCGTATTTGGCGATCAGGACGCTGTTGCGCCGGAACTCGGGCATGCCCGCGCCGGGCATCCGGAAGTTCTCGACGACCGCGGCGATCGCCGCCAGCGCGTCGTCGGGAACCAGGTCCAGCGCGGCGGCGCAGATATTGCGGTAGAAGATCATGTGCAGGTTCTCGTCCGCCGCGATGCGCGTGAGCATGCGGTCGGCGCGGGGTTCCTCACAGGCCTTGCCGGTATTGCGGTGCGAGACGCGGGTGGCCAGCTCCTGGAATGTCACGTACGCGACGCCGTGCAGGACGGTGTGGTCGCCGGTGCCGGTGGGGTCGTCGATGCCCTGGGAGAGGCAGACCATGCGCGCGCGTTCCAGCGCGACCGGGTCGACGGCGCGCGTCACGATCAGATAGTCGCGCATCACGATGCCGTGCCGATTCTCTTCGGCGGTCCAGCGGTCGACCCAGGCGCCCCACGCGCGGTCACGGGAGAAGGCATCGGAGATCAGCCGATGATAGGAGGGCAGATTGTCTTCGGTGAGCAGGTTGGTGACCATGGCGGCGCGCGCGACCGGACTGAGCCGAGATTGATCTTGTTCCCAATCGATTCCGCCCATGGCGGCGAAATTGCGGCCTTCGTCCCACGGCACGTAATCGTGCGGATGCCATTCCTTGGCCAACCCCAGATGCCGATTCAGATTGGCTTCCGCCACGGGTTCGAGTTCCGTCAGCAACTGCACCGGAGTCATGGCGCCGGTCATGGAAGTCTCGGTGATCATGGATTTCGTCATGTCGTGTCCCTGGATTACGACTTGTCGCCCCATCCGTTCGCGAGCCTACTCGGGTATACGGCGTATCGCCGGGGCGCGTTCACAAGACGACCGTTCCGTTGCCGATGGCGCACAGGACTATTCGGGCACCCCCTGGTCGCGGCCCTCCGATCGCGTTAATGTTGACCCGCGCGTATGCGATTCACCGGGGAAATTACGTCTGTGACACCTGAGGAGGGGCGGATGGCGGCCGTTCCCGCAGCGGCGCGGAAGGCCCTGCCCACCGTCGTGTGCACCGTGCTGGTGGCGGCCGCGGCCGTCTGGCAGCGGGACGCGGTCCTGACCGGAGTGCACGCCCTCGCGGGCGCGGACCCGCGCTGGCTGCTGCTCGCCGCACTGGCCACCCTGGCCCTGTGGCCCACCTCGGTTTTCATGTTGCGCGGTTCCATTCCGGCGCGCCCGGCCACCGGGCAGTTGTTCGCCCTGCAGCTCGCGGTGCCCGCGATCGGGCTGGTGCCCGCGGCGTCGCTGCTGCTGCGCCTGCGATTCCTGCGCCGGACCGGACTCAGTCATACCGGGGCGGTGGCGTCCATGGGGTTGATGGGGTTCGCCGCGCTCATGGTGCGGGTGCCGCTGGTGGTGGTCGCGGTGCTCGCCGCGCCGGGTCTGATGAGTCGCAATGGCGCCCAGCCGCCGTGGCACGACCTGGGCGCGCGGGCGACGGGGTGGTGGCATCACCTCGTCGGTGAGAATCCTTGGCGCACAGCGCTGATCATCGTCGCGGCGCTGTTCGCGATCGGGGTGGCGGCGGCCGTCGCCGGTCTGATTCTGTATCGGCGGGTCGCCGCGCAGGGCGGCTGGCGGCGACTGCCCGCGCGGCTGCGACGTGCCCGTTCCGATGCCGAGTTCGCCTGGAAGTCGGTGGCAGGCACCGCTTTCCGGCCGCGGCGGGCGGCGGCGCTGTGGATCTGCGCACTGTTGCAGCCGCTGCTCATGGTGGTGGCGCTGTGGGCGGTGTTGCACGCGGTCGGGGCGGATCTCAGCCTGCCGGACACGTTCGTGGTGGAGCTGGTGACGGTGGCGCTGGCGCCGCTGCTACCGTCCCCGAACGGCGTGGCCACCAAGGAGATCACCATCGCGGCCGGTCTCACCGCGGTCGCGGGCCTGACCGCCGGGGTGGCGGTGGGCGCGGCCCTGGGGTTCCGGCTCCTCACCTTCTGGTGCCAGATCCCGCTGGGCCTCGCCTCCTTCGCCTATCTGAACCACCGTCGCGCCATCTGACGCGACGGTTCGGGCTCAGTTGTTCGGCTTGCAGTCGATCGTCGCGTATTTGGCGATGCCGCCCCATTTGGTCTGCGCGACACCCGCGGCCTGGTACTTGCCGCGCTTGGCGTCGACGGTGAGGGTGGGCAGGGTCTCGCCGTCCCAGGTCTGGGCGTTGCAGGTCCAGGTCGGCGCGGCGGCCTGGGCGGACGCGGCGCCGACGGCGGTGACGACGGGGGTCAGCGAGAGGACGGCCACGGGCAGGCCGACCAGATACTTCATGCGCACGTGGACTCCTTGTGCGGTCGCGGGTGAGCTGGGCGAACAGCAGCCCAGATTCTCGCACGGCTCCGGCGAGCCCGCCCGCGAACCGGACGGTCATGGCCGACGATGGGGGCACTTTCGACCCACGCCGGGCGTTGATCGACGTAAGGCTGGCCACCACGAAGGAGTTCGCCATGTCATTGCTCGGTTCACTGCTCGGGCTCGCCCTGACGCTGTTCATGCTGCTGCTGATCGCCCGCCTGATCATCGACTGGATCGGCGTCCTCGGCGACACTCCGCCCGCGCTGGGCAAGGCCCGCGATGTGGTGCACCGTCTGACCGAGCCGGTGATCGCCCCGGTCCGCCGGGTCCTCAAGCCGATCCGGCTCGGCGGCGTCCAGATCGATCTGGCCTTCACCGTCGTGTTCATCGCGGTGCTGGTGCTGCGCGCGATCGCCTTCAGCCTCTGAGCAGGCCCCGGAACCTCCTCCGTCCCTCGACGATCGGATCACACCCATGACCAGCGCTGACCTCCTGGTAGACGCCTTCGGCCGGATCAAGGAGAACGTCCACGGCGCCGTCGCCGACCTCACCCAGGCCGAGCTCGGCACCCAACCCGACGGCGACGCCAACTCCATCGCCTGGCTGATCTGGCACCTCACCCGCGTCCAGGACGACCACATCGCCGATGTCGCCGCCACCGCACAACTCTGGACCTCCGAGGGCTGGTCCACCCGCTTCGATCTCCCCTTCGACGACACCGCCACCGGCTACGCGCAGAGCCCCGCCGATGTCGCCGCCCTCGCCGAGGTTCCCGCCGACCTGCTGCTCGCCTACTACGACGCGGTCCACGCCGCCACCATCGGGTACGTCTCCACCCTCACCGACGCCGACCTCCCCCGCGTCGTCGACACCCGCTGGGATCCCGCCGTCACCCTCGGTGTCCGCCTCATCAGCGTCATCGACGACGACATCCAGCACGCCGGCCAAGCCGCCTACGTCCGGGGAATGCTCCTGCGCCGCCGTTGAGCGGCTTCCGATTCGGTTCGGCGGCGCGCTGTTTCGCGATGGCGTGGAGCCGGTGATCAGGACCACGCGTAGGTGACGCCGGTCAGCTTCTCGCTCAGCTCCCAGAGCCGCCGCCCCTGGAAACGGCTGTAGGCCAGCGGGTTCCGCAGCGTCCGGCGGGGATACCCGAAGGTCTCGAAGGCGGGCCCGCAATAGGAGTTTCCGGCCAGCCCCGGCGTGGTGGCGGCATAGAGCTGCGGCAGCGCGCCTTTCGCGTCGGATTGCGCCAGCGAGAACAACATTCGCTGCTGCACCGCCGCGAGGGCCGCGGCCGCGCCCTGCTCCGGCGCGGCGGTGTAGAGATTGGTCGCCGACAGTCCGGGATGCGCGGCCACCGCGGTCAGCCGTACGCCCGCCGCCCGCGCCCGCCGATGCAGTTCGGCGGTGAACAGCAGATTGGCGAGTTTCGACTGGCTGTAGGCCAGCCAGCGCACGTACACCCGCCGCCAGTTCGGATCCAGCCAATTGATCATTCCGCCCCATGCCGCGATGGACGACACGGTCACCACCCGTGGTTCGGGGGCCCGCAGCAGCAGCGGCAGCAACGATCCGGTCAGCGCGTAGTGGCCGAGGTGATTGGTGCCGAATTGGGCGTCGAAACCGTCGGCGGTGCGCTGGTGACGCGGCAGCGCCATGACTCCCGCGTTGTTGACCAGGATGTCGATGGGCGTGCCGCGGACGTCGAGGTGGTCGGCGGCGCGGCGGATGGAGGTCAGGTCGGCCAGATCCAGCGGCAGCACTTCGGGTTTCGGGCCGGTGGCCGCGGCCCCGACCTGCTCCAGGGCGGCCGCGGCCTTGATCTCGTTGCGGCAGGCGAGCAGGACGTGCGCGCCCTTGGCCGCCAGGGCTTCGGCGGTGCGCAGGCCGAGTCCGCTGTTGGCGCCGGTGATCACGGCGGTGCGGCCGGTCTGGTCGGGGATGTCGTCGATGGTCCAGCGGCGGGCGATCACGGGCGGGCTGGTCGGGGTGGGCCGGTGCGGGGCCTCGGTCATGCGATCGGTCTCCTTGCAGCGAATCTCCGTCTGAGACAATGTACCCGGAGCCGTCGGGCCGCGACAGCCGAGCGCCGGCCGGAAATCCGCCCGAACAGGGCCGGTCGCATGCCGATTGGCGGCCGCGCAGGTTACTTACCGGTTCTGAGTGTCGGTGCCGCAGTCCGGCGATTCTCGGGTTAACCTCGCAGGCGCTCGCGAATTCTCTGCAGGACATGCCAATTGGCCGAAAAGGACACGCGAAAAGTGAATAGCCTCGCTGAATTCTCCACCCGGAATGGCGGATTCCGAAATGTCGTGGTCACCGCCGTGGAGATGACGACCTCGATCGCCCCCGACACCGAGGGCACCTGGCAGGGACTTTTGTCCGGAGCCAGTGGTATCAGCACCCTCGACGACCCGGAAATCACCAAGCTGAACCTGCCGGTAACCATCGGTGGCAAACTCGCGGCGGACCCGACCGGCGAACTCGATCGGGTCAAGAAGCGCCGCATGTGTTACGTGCAGCAAATGTCGTACGTGATGGGAAAACGCCTGTGGAACACCGCGGGCAACCCCGAGGTCGACAAGGACCGCCTGGGCGTGTGCATCGGCACCGGACTCGGCGGCGCGGACACCATCGTGGACGCCAATGACGCCATGCGCGACCACGGTTATCGCAAGGTGTCGCCGTTCGCGGTGCCGATGTCCATGCCCAACGGCGTCTCCGGCGTGGTCGGTCTGGAGATCGGGGCGCGCGCGAGCCTGGTCACCCCGGTCTCGGCGTGCGCGTCCGGCAACGAGGCGCTGGTGCACGCCTGGCGCTCGATCGTGCTCGGCGAGGCCGACATGGTGGTGGCGGGCGGTGTGGAGGGATACATCAATCCGGTCGCCATCGCCGGATTCTCGATGGCCCGCGCCCTGAGCACCCGGCTCGACGAACCCGAACGCGCGTCCCGTCCCTTCGACCGGGACCGTGACGGCTTCGTCTTCGGCGAGGCGGCCGCACTGCTGCTGGTCGAATCCGAGGAGCACGCGCGGGCGCGCGGCGCGAAGCCGTTGGCCCGTCTGCTGGGGGCCGGGCTCACCGCCGACGGCTATCACATGGTCGCCCCGGATCCCGAGGGCGCGGGCTGCGCGCGGGCCATGCGCCGGGCCATCGAATCCGCCGGCGTGCGGCCCGAGGAAGTCGATCACGTGAACGCGCACGCCACCGGAACCAGCATCGGGGATCTGGCCGAGGCCAAGGGGATCGCGGCCGCGGTGGGCACGCATCCGTCGGTGTACGCGCCCAAGTCGGCGCTGGGTCATTCGGTGGGCGCGGTCGGCGCGCTGGAGGCGATCATCTCGGTGCTCACGCTGCGTGATCAGGTGATTCCGCCGACGCTGAATCTGGAGAATCAGGATCCCGACGTGGAACTCGATGTGGTGCACACGCGCCCGCGCGAGACCGGAGTGGAGTTCGCGCTGAACAATTCGTTCGGATTCGGCGGGCACAACGCGGCGGTGCTGTTCGGTCGTTACTGACCGGTACAGTCGGGCGCCGCGAGCGCCCGGCGGACCGAAGGTCAGCGGGTCGCGCGTTTCGTATTCGGCCACCCCGGTCGCCCCGGCGTGGCCGGGGAAACGGCAGTGTTTATGCCGGAACTCGGGGGACACCAAACATCTTGGGAGCCGCCGGAATACGATAGCCGCGCACGACCCGTTACCTACGAGGGAGATGAACGCATGGCCGACCAACCGCCCGCCGAACCACCCACCAAGAGCGCCCGGGTGATCCTCGCGGTGCTGGCGCTAGCCATTATCAGCGCACTCGTGACGGCGGCCATGCTCGTCGGAGGCTGATCGTCTGAGACATCTGCCCGAATTGCCCGAGATCCCGCCCTCTTTCGCGACTCCCGCACAGCGCGACGCCTAAGCCGTCGCGCTGTGCGGACGGGTGCCCGAATCCCGGTCCGGCCCCGCCGATTCGTCGAAGCGGGCCAGCACCTTCTCGTGGTACATCGCGAACAGGTCCTCGAACAGCGCCAGCTGCGCCGGCGAGGGCCCGCCCTCGGTTTCCCAGACCGCGAGCAGGGCGCGCCACACCAGGACGTGCAGATCGGCGGAGACCGCGAAGTACGCGTCGATCGCCTCGGGCACCTCGAACAGCATCTCCCCCACCGAGTTCAGCACCGCGCGCTGCATGGTGTGGCCCAGGTCGGTGAGAATCGCGCGCACCAGGCCGAGCTCGAGCTCGAGCAGGCGGGCGCGGTCGGGCTCCGGACCGCGAGCCTCGGTCTCGAGCGCGTCGACCCGGGCGGTGAGTTCGGCGGGGTCGATGCCGCGGTCGGCGGCGGTGTAGTCGAGCAGTGCGTCGAGCACGATGGCGCGTTCGGCGGCCACGATACCGCCGAACATCTCCGAGGCGACCTCGGGCGCGGGCAGGCTGAGCCGGAACAGCCGCCGGTACACGTCCACCCCGCCGGTGCGGCGCACGTCGCGCACACTGAACCCACGGCCGCGGTGGGCGTCGACGAAGCCGTAGGACTCCAACCGGCCCAGCACCAATTGGGCGGTGGCCCGGTTCATCTCGAATTCCTCGGCGACCTGGCGGACCGATGGCATCAGGTCACCGGGGGCGTACTCCCCGGTCGCGACGCGGCGAGCGAGCTCGTCGGCGACATCGGCGACGACCGTCCGGTCACCCATCCCGTCACCTTTCGACAACTTTCGGATACGTCCCAGACAGTTTAGGCTCCGATGTGCCAAACTGCACGTACATGGGCTGTTCCGCAGAGCCTGACGCTGCCATGCGATCGATGGCCCGGCCGCGCCCACAATGGCCTCGGCGCACACACGATGGCCCGGCCGCGCACACAATGGGGTGAGCAATGTCGATTCGGCGAATCCGGGAACGGGCAGCGGGTGACCCCGGCGGCCCGCCGATCCGCGCTGCCGTCCGCAATGCCCGGATCGCCAGTCTCCCGGTCGCATTCGCGGGCCGCCAGGCCGCCGGGGTCGGCAAACGCGCCCTGGGCCGCTCGGCCGCCGAGGTGGATTCCGAGATCCGGATCCGCACGGCCCAGCACATTTTCGAGGTGCTCGGCGAATTGAAGGGCTGCGCAACCAAACTCGGCCAGCTGCTCTCGCTCTACGAACTGGCGCTGCCCGCCGAGATCGCCTCGCCCTACCGGACCGCGCTGACCCAGCTGCAGGAATCGGTGCCCACCATGCTGCCCGCCACCGTGCACGAGGCGATGGCCGCGGGCCTGGGCGCGCAGTGGCGTTCGCGTTTCACCGAATTCGACGACCGCCGGGCGGCGGCGGCCTCGATCGGGCAGGTGCATCGCGCGGTGTGGAGCGACGGCCGCCCGGTGGCGGTGAAGGTCATGTACCCGGGCGCGCACGCGGCGGTGCTCGCCGATCTCGACCAGCTGCGGCGACTGTCGGTGCTGGCGACGGTGTTCGCGCCGGGCGCGGATGTGCCCGCGGTGACCGAGGCCATCTGCGCCTGCGTCGCCGACGAACTCGACTACGTGGCCGAGGCCGAGCATCAGCGCCGCTTCGCGCAGGCGTACGCGGGTGACCCGGATTTCGCCATCCCGCAGGTGCTCACCCAGCACGGCGATGTGATCGTCACCGAATGGCTCGCCGGCACACCGGTTTCGCGGATCATCGAGTCGGGCACGCCCGCCGAGCGCAGCCGGGTCGGGATGCTGATCATCCGCTTCCTGCTCTCGGCGTGGACCCGCACCGGCCTGCTGTACTGCGATCCGCATCCGGGCAATTTCCGGATCCTGCCCGACGGGCGGTTGGGCGTGGTGGATTTCGGGGCCTGCACGCCCTGGCCGCCCCCGGGGTTCGAGGAGCTGGTCGGGGAGGTGATGGACGCCGCGTTCAACGGCGGCATCCCGGAACTGGACGCGGCGGTCCGCCGCCACGGCTTCGTCCGCCCCGGCCGCGACTACGACGTGGCCGCCCTCGCCGAGGGCCTGGACGCCGTCGGCGAGCCGCTCACCGTGCCCACCTTCCGCCTCACCACCGCGTGGCTGCGCGGCCACGTCCGCTCGGTGCTGGCGCCGCGCCTGTCGAACGTCCACCGCCAGCTGGACATGCCCGCCTACTTCACCCCCTTCGCCCGCTGCTTCCTCACCGCCCTGGGCGTGGTCTGCCAGCTGGAGACCGAGGGCCCCATCCGCGCCGAATTCGCCCGCTGGTCACCGGAACTGGCAGTCGTGTTCGACCGCTACGACACCCTGCGCGCCGAGCCCACCGGCCTGGCGGTGGTGCGCGAACTGCGGCCGCCGGACGAGCGGCGAGCCTGGATCGTCGGCTGAACCGAAACAGCGCGGCCCCATCGGGTCACTGAACCAGGGCATAGACCGCGTCTATGCATCCATCGGAATGCGGCCGCTACCGGCGGACATGAGTCCGGGCCAAGGTTGAACCATGACCACAGTGACCTTCCGCCGAACCGTCCCCGCCGCGACCGCCGCCCGCGTGGACACGGCGGCGGTGGAGCGTTCCGGCGGGCGGGAGCCACTGCGGTACCTGGCTCCGAACTGGTTCGCGGTGGTGATGGGCACCGGAATCATCGGGAACGCGGCGGCCACCCTGCCGCTGCGGTTTCCCGGATTGCGCGGCGCCGCGACCGTCACGTGGGGATTGGCCTCGCTGATCCTGATCGTCCTGGCCGGCGCGTGGGTGCTGCACTGGCGGCGCTATCCCGAGGAGGCCCGCCGGCACGGGACGCATCCGGTGATGATGCAGTTCTACGGCGCCGCGCCCATGGCGCTGATGACCGTCGGCGCGGGCACCCTGATGCTGGGCACGGACGTCATCGGGCCGACCGCGGCCGTGACCGTGGACTGGGTGTTGTGGTCGGCGGGAACGGTTCTCGGGCTGGCCACCGCGGCGAGCATCCCGTATCGGATGATCACCCGCCACCATTTCGATCCCGATTCGGCGTTCGGCGGCTGGCTGATGCCGGTGGTGCCGCCCATGGTCTCGGCGGCGCTGGGCGCGCTGCTGGTGCCGCACGCCCCCGCCGGGCAGGCCCGGTTGACCATGTTCGTGGCGTGCCTGGCCATGTTCGGCCTGAGCCTGATCGCCTCGCTGGTCACCATCACCCTGATCTGGTCGCGGCTGCTGCATCACGGGTTGCCGCCCGCCGGAATGGTCGCGACCGTGTGGCTGGTGCTGGGCCCGCTGGGTCAGTCGGTGACCGCCGCGAGCGCGCTGGCCGGTGTCGCCCCCGGCGTGGTGGATGCGCGCACCGCCGCCGGCATGGACGTCTTCACCGTGCTGTTCGGCATTCCGACCTGGGGATTCGCCATGCTGTGGCTGGCCCTGGCGGTCGCGGTCACCTGGCACGCCCGCACCTCGATGCCGTTCAACCTGACCTGGTGGGGCTTCACCTTCCCGCTCGGCTGCTGTGTCACCGGCAGCACCGCCCTCTACGGCCACACCGGCGCGAATCTGTTCGCGGT
Source organism: Nocardia sp. NPDC004582 (assembly GCF_053602115.1). Taxonomy (NCBI): domain Bacteria; kingdom Bacillati; phylum Actinomycetota; class Actinomycetes; order Mycobacteriales; family Nocardiaceae; genus Nocardia; species Nocardia sp. NPDC004582. The sequence goes on from NZ_JBSGCY010000152.1 coordinate 13,045, forward strand.
CACCGCCGTCGCCCTGTACGCGCTGCTGGTCGCCGCCTGGCTGGTCGTGGCCGCCAAGACCGTCCGCGGCCTGGTGCTGGGCGAGTTGCTGCGGCCCGCCCGCTAGGGCACGGTCCGGGACCGATGCGGCCGAAACGGCCGCGCTGTAACCCCGCCCGCTATCTACTGACAGACGTGAACACGCGTCGAGTTCTTCGATGGATGCGGGAAACGGCGGTTCATGGTGCGACGGGTCGAATCCGAGCGCCGGACTCGGCCGGCCGCGAATTCCGGCTCGGGTCGGGAGTTGCGGCTGGTGTCCGGTGACAGCTACCCCGGCTGGGAAGCGGTCTACCGCGACAACGCCACCTGGGTGTACGCGTTGATGTTCGGCAAGGTCGGCAACCGGCCCGACGCCGAGGACCTGACCGCCGAGGTCTTCACCGCGGCGTTGAAACCGCTGCGCATGACCGCGAGCGTCCCCGAGGTGCGGGCCTACCTGCGGGCCACCGCCCGCACGGTGCTGGCCGCCCATTGGAAGGCGCGCATGGGCCGGGAGATCACCACCATCGAGGGTGACATCGCCGACGACCCGCCGGAGGAGTTCCACGACTCCGGAGCCGAGGCGCGCGCGAAGGCGGTGTTGTCCGAACTCCCGGACCGCTACCGCAGCATTCTGGAACTGCGTTTCCTGCAAGGTCTTTCGATCCGGGAATCGGCGCAGACCCTCGGGGTGACGGTGGCGAATGCGAAGGTGTTGCAGCATCGGGCATTGCAGATGGCGGCCCACCTGAACGAGCGAGGTGTGCGGTGAGCGGGCGGGATGTGCGGCGGTTCGTCGACGAACTGCTGACGGGCAAACGGTCCACGGGTTTCACCCCCGACGCGACCGAGGCCGAGGAGATGCGCGTGGCCATCGAGCTACGCGCCGCCCGGCTGGGCAGTGACGCGCCCAGCGAGGAGTTCCTGAGCGGACTGCACCGGCGACTCGCCGCCGAGATCGAGGATCCGGAGCCGGACTCGGCCTCGCCCACCGGGTATCGCCGCCGCAATCTGCTGATCGGCACCTCCGCCGCCGCGGCCGCCGCCACGGTCGGCGCGGTCGTGGATCGCACGCTGCTCGGGCACGGCCAGGAAGGTTCCCCGCCCGCCGCCCGGCAGACGCCGCTGTCACCCAATTCCGGCGCGTGGCTGCCGATCGCGCGGTCCGCGGATCTGCCCGAGGGCGCGACGGTGGCCTTCGACGTGGGGACGGTGAACGGATTCGTGCGCCGCGATCGGGGAAACCCGGTCGCGGTGTCGGGCGTGTGCACGCATCAGGGCTGCAAACTGTGGCTGGACGCCCCGGCCGAGCGGCTGCGATGCCCCTGTCACTCCACCTCGTTCTCGATCGAGGGTCAGGTGGTCACCCATCAGCTGCCGGTGGCGCCCCCACCGCTGCCGCTGGTCCAGGTGCGCGAGAACAACGGCACCATCGAGGTGTTCGCGCCCACCGAGCCCGCCTGACGATCAATCCCGTTCGGGCGCAACGTTTCCCGTGTAACCCGCTCCCCTATCTAGGGATGACAGGTTCGCAGCAGCGAACGGACCCATCCCCGGACGGAGGACCGGAATCATGAGACCCACCCGCAGCCCGCGACGCGTAGCCGTCGCCGCCGTGGCGACCACGGCGGCCGACCACCTCGGCCTCGGTGAAGATGCGCCGGGTGAGCTGATCGAGCGGGGTGGCCGCGTCGAAC